>NZ_JBNUPN010000011.1:0-57933 GCF_050409405.1 Facklamia sp. P13069
ATAGTGGGACATTTTGATTTGTGTTCTCTTGAGACATTATCATTTACGTTTAACAACAATCAGATTAAAAATTGTAAAAACTTGTGACATTTACTATATTTACGTATAATATGAAGATATGAAAATAAATGTAGCTTGCAACTACAGGAGGTATACTATGAAGAAAAATTATCGTGTATTGTTATATTACAAATATCAAAGAATTGAAGACCCTGAGTTGTTTGCCAAAGAACACTTAGAGTTTTGCCGTCGTATCGGTTTAAAGGGGCGCGTATTAGTCGGTGAAGAAGGAATAAACGGAACCGTTTCAGGCACCCTAGATCAAACACAAAAGTATATGGACTATGTTCATTCACTAGAAGGTTTTGAAGATTTATGGTTTAAACAAGATCTTGCTGATGATTATGCGCATAAAAAGATGTCTGTGAGAACGCGTGAAGAAATTGTAGCTTTAAACTTAGATGATGATATTGATCCACATGAAATTACAGGACAATATCTATCCCCTAAAGAATTTAAAGATGCTCTACTTGACAAGGATACAGTTGTTCTTGACACTCGTAATGACTATGAGTATGATTTAGGTCATTTTAAGGGTGCGATCCGTCCTGAAATTCGTAATTTCCGTGAACTTCCTGACTGGGTGAAAGAAAACAAAGAAAAATTTATGGACAAACGCGTTGTTGTCTATTGCACAGGTGGTATCCGCTGCGAGAAATTCTCAGGTTGGTTACTTAAAGAAGGTTTTAAAGATGTGGGGCAATTACATGGTGGTATTGATACTTATGGAAAAGACCCTGAAATTAAAGGTGAGCTTTGGGAAGGTAAGATGTATGTTTTCGATGAACGTATTGCTGTCCCAGTTAATCAAGTAAATCCTACAGTAGTCGGAAAAGATTATTTTGATGGAACACCATGTGAAAGATACGTAAATTGTGCAAACCCAGAATGTAATGAACAAATATTGACTTCTAAAGCAAATGAAGATAAGTATTTACGTGGATGTAGTGAGGCCTGTCGTCGTCATCCTCGAAACCGCTATGTCGCTGAACATAACTTTTCCACAGAAGAATGGGAAGAAAGATTAAATGCAATTGGAGAAAGCTTAAGTAAAACACATTCTGCATAATTTAAGCCGATAAAGGGGATAATGAAATGACTAATAAAGAAAGCAAGAATCATCTGCCACCTTTGGAGGGTCATCATTTAAAAGATAGTAAGCCAAATCTCAATCAAAGGCGGCAAAGATTAATCAACCAGAAATCTTCTAACTATGTTAATAGCGAAGAAGCTCGAGCAAGAAGATTGAAAAGAATTAGTGAACTTGAAAATAAGAGCTTTAATAATTTTGATAAGGCTATTCCTCAGTCAAATGAGGATAGAAGACAGTTTTCTTCTAATCATTATCAATCGCTTAAAGTCAAAAAAGAAACTCCTATAGGTGAGTCAGTAAGCAATTTACACAATAAATCGATTAAAAAAGATCGCTCAGAGAAGAAAGTTATTAAAAAAACTGAAACTGACACTGATTTAAAGCTAGAAAATAAGACTAATAATCATACTAGCAGTAATAATTCTAGTAAGTTCAGTCGAGACGCTATAGAATCAAACAGACCTCAACAGAAGTCAAATCAAAAAACTGAAAGTGAAAGTGACAACCACTCAACGGATAAAAATCTTTTTCAGACTTACCTTGATAAAAGAAGAAAAAGAAAAAAAGAAGTGCGTAGTCAACTATCTTTGGAAGGTCTTGACCGGTTTTCAAAAATTTCCTTAGTCCTTTCGATTATCTTTAATGTATTTAGACGTCTATTCATCTACTTTGTAGTTGTAGGTCTTCTTTTTGGCTTTCTCTTATCAGGTGTTGGATTAGGCTACTTCACTTCATTAGTATCTGATACGACTCCACCAAGTAAACAAGAGATGGCTGAAGCTATTAATCAAGTCGAACAACAATCTAGTTTATATTATGACTCTGGCGACCTTATTGCTGATATAAGATCGGACGTCGTTAGATCTGTTACTAATTTAGAAGATATTTCACCCTATATTAAAGAAGGTTTAATTTCCATTGAAGATCAAGCTTTTTATGAGCATTACGGTGTTAACCCTAAATCAACACTTAGAGCAGTGCTTCAAACGCTTATTACCGGGTCTGGTACTGGAGGATCAACATTAACTCAGCAATTAGTTAAGCAGCAGTTATTAACAAATGATGTTACTTTCTTTAGAAAGGCTAACGAAATTCTCTTGGCCTTAAGAGTTGAAAAATATTTTACCAAAGACGAAATATTAAACGCTTATCTCAATGTTTCTCCTTTTGGCCGTAATAATGAAGGAGATAATATTGCGGGAATTCGTGAAGCTTCTGAAGGCATTTTTGGCAAAGAACCAAATGAAGTTAATTTAGCTCAAGCTGCCTTTTTAGTTGGTTTGCCTCAAGATCCTTATAGCTATACTCCTTATAACTATAACAGTTCACTTAGAGAGGATTTCAATCCTGGTATCAATCGAATGAAAGCTGTGCTATTCAGTATGTATCGTAACAAGGCTATTACTAAAGAAGAATACGAAACTGCGATTGATTATGATATTAGTAAAGATTTTATTAAACCTGAAAATCGTCCAATCGAACGCCAATCCTACCTGTATCAAACCGTCATGAATGAAGCCATTAAGAAATTAATGGAAATTAATGTCAATGACGATGGAAATCAGATGAGCGATGTTTTACAAGACATTGAATGGTATAATCAATATTATTCTGAAGCAGAAAACCAGCTGCGTACCGGGGGCTACAAAGTATATTCAACTATTGATAAAGAAATTTATGATCAATTACAAGAAACTGCTAAAGAAAACGTAGACTCATTAGGAGTAAGCTATGATGGGGTTTATACAGATCCTAGTACCGGTGAAGAAATCTATTATGTTGAAAATATTCAAACTGGTGTTGTGGTGATTGAAAACACTAGTGGAAAAGTACTGGGCTTTGTGGCTGGGACCGATTATGATAATAATCAAATTGACCATGCCTTTGCCACTCGCCGCTCTCCTGGTTCAACCATCAAACCACTTGCAGTCTATGCACCAGCAATTGAGAATAATCTTATTGCTCCTGCCACAATTGTACCCGATACACCATTTGTAGAAACTTATCCCGATGGAACTGAGTGGAAACCGACCAACTACGGCGAATCAATTTCTAATAAGTTTATCTCTGTCAGAGAATCATTAGCTAAGTCACTGAATTTACCAACTATTCGAATTTATCAAGGGCTTATACAGCAAAACGTACCAGTCTATGATTATCTTGAACTCATGGGCTTTAAAGATGGCTTTGCATATGATCAAGAAGAAACATACAACCTAGCCTTTTCCATTGGTGGAGTGAATACCGGACCGACTGTTTTTGAACAAACATCTGCTTTTTCAACTTTTGCCAATAATGGTTATTATATTCAAGGGCATATTATCAGTAAGATTGTCGATTCATTTGGAAATACTGTATTTGAACAAGAAGTAGAGCCACAAAAAGTATTTAGTGAGGATACAAACTACTTAATGGTAGATATTTTAAGGGATACAACCGAATTCGGTTCAGGACAATATGCCAAAGCTAATCTGCAAGTTCCAGGAGACTGGATTGCCAAATCCGGAACTAGTGAGAATGCTAAAGATCTATGGTTTATTGCCTCTACTCCTTCTGTTACCATTGGTACATGGGCTGGCTATGATTCACAATATTATGAATACTTTGTTAACCCAGATGATGGACTTGGCAATGAATCGGTTCGTTCACAAATATACTGGGCTAATATCGCCAACGCCTTATTCAGAGTTCGACCTGATATTTTTGGATCTAATGAAGTCTTTGCACAACCCGCTTCTGTTGTTAGCCAAAATATTGTAGCAATGACAGGAACTTTACCTGGAAACATTACCTATAATAACCGAATTGCTAGTCTAAATGGCCCTATTAAACAAGATTTGTTTAAAAATTCAAATCCTGCTGCTCCACTCTCTTATAACTTCATGTTTAACGCTAGTGATCAAGATACTGCACGTTTTTGGAATGCTTATATGGAATCTATTGAGGAAAAGACAACATCAACGACCTCTGCTGAAGAAACAACGGATGAGGATGATGAGTCTCGTTCTGAAAGCACAGATGAAAATGGTAATCTAATACCGGCGCAACCAGAAAATAGCGAGACTGTTACTGAAGAAGTATATTATGAATAATTTTGCAAAATAAAGGCTCTATAATAAAAAGCTATGAGTTAAAATCTCATAGCTTTTTAATGTTTTTATTCACTCAGTGTTGAACCACGGTGTACTAATTTATGGGGAAGAATGATTTGACGCTGCTCGATACCCTCATCATTCATAATTTTCGTTAGCAAGCGCATTGCTACCGCTCCAACATCATATAAAGGATATTGTAAAGATGATAGTTGAGGACGCGAATATTTTGTAAGGACTGAGTTTTTACTAGTAAGTACTTGAAAGTCTTCAGGTACTTTAATATTTCGATCAGTTAGGGCATTTAAAATGGCTACTGCTAAGAAATCTTTAGTAGCGATAACTCCGGTAGCTTTAGCAGCTAATAATTGATCTACAATTATATCTCCTTCATCATCAGTAAAGTCACTTTGGATAATCAAATCTTCATCTACCGCTATATTATGCTTAGCCAATGCTGATTTATAACCAGGAATCCGATGCACTCGATTGACATAATACTTTTCTGAATCGGTGATAATAGCTGGTCTGTTACCCTTTTGAAGTAAGAAATCTGTCATTTCTTCTATTGCTAATCGAATATCAATTGATACTGTATAGAGATCAGGATCTTCACTAATCATACCCGCAATAACTACAGGTGTTCTTGAAGTTTTAATTAATGACTTAAGTTCTTCGCCGACATTATAACCCATATAGATAATACCATCTACTTGTTTAGCTAATAAATTATTAAAAACATTAATTTCTTTGTCGACACTTTCGTCGGCATTTGCTAAAATAATGTCATATTTGTACATAGCTGCTATATCATCAATTCCGCGTGCCAATGCCGAAAAGAAGATATTAGTAATGTTAGGAATAATAACGCCAACTGTGGTTGTTTTTTTACTGGCTAGTCCTCTTGCTACAGCATTAGGTCTATAATCTAAACGTTCTATAACTTCTGAGACTTTTTTTCTAGTACTTGGCTTTACATTTGGATTACCATTTACAACTCGAGATACGGTGGCCATTGATACGCCAGCTTCACGAGCTACATCATATATTGTAATTGTTTGCTTTTCCATGCCTACCCTTCTTTCAAATTTTTAATTTACTCTTTGAATTTAACATAAGCAGACAGATAGTGCAAGCGTTTTCTAGCTTTATTCTCAAGTTTTCACAGTTTTTTCATAAATAATGAACTCGCTCATTAGAGGGTGTTTGCTGTCTTCTCCAAACCAAAAGATAGGTTAACACTGATTTCATTTGTAGAGCAGTTTATCCTTCAACTTTTTGGATGGTCGGTGACACCAAATATGGCAGTGAGGAAAATTTAACTTAATTAACCTACCATGGGAATAAGCACCTTATCAGATATAATCTATTCGAGAAAGAAGAAACGAAGAAACATCATCGGAGCTTTTAATTTATGGGAATCGCCGAATCGAGCGCAATGACAGACCATCATACTGCTTAAAGGAAGTAGTTATTATTAATAGCATTCAAGATTTTTAAAATACGCAATGATTATGAAAGTACGAGCGATGTTTACCGACCGAAGGAGACAGACACGGCACCTCAAAAAGCAATCTACTACAAACTGTCTTATGAATCACTCAAGTTTAACGAACGAGCCAAGCTCTTATCTGACGAAGGAAAGACACTCTACAGTCAACGAAGAATTGCTGTAGAGTCTGTATTCGATCATGTAAAGACAAATTTAAGCTCCTTCTTCGCCTTAGGGATAAGGTGAAGACTATTGTAAGACTGGTATTAATGGCCAATAATCAAGCAAATATGCAAAGCAGCGAGCTTAGAACGAAAAACACCTTTCCATTCTAAGCTCGCTGCGTTTTATGTAGCGGGTGAAGAGGCCTTTTGTCCAGCCTCTAAATTTATTTTAGTAGTTCATCTGTTTGCTTCTCGACTTCTTTTTTCACATCTTTTAGTTCTTCTTTTGTATCAACTTCAATATCTTCAATTTTGGCACTCAAGATGTCTTTAGATTGACTGAGGTCTTCTTTTACATGATCCCATTCTTTGCTTGCTTCTTTCTTTAATTCTTCAGCAGAACGTTTAATATGATCAGCTGAAGTTTTAAGATTTACACGGAAATCTTCACTCGCATCAGAAGCTGCGTCATACATCTCTACACCTCTTTCCACGGCATAGTCTGTATAATCATTAGCACGATCAATCCAATAATCTAATTCTTCATTTAAATCTTCACGTAACTCTCTACCTGATTTAGGAGCATATAAAAGAGCAGCTGCCCCTCCAATAAGAGCGCCTAATAAAGCTCCCGCTAAAAATCCATCATTATTTTTCATATTATTTTGCCTCCTTTAAATTAATTGAAATCTCACCAGCTGTTTTAGAAGGTTTTCCTTGAATAAAGGAATCTAAGCTTCTCTTTTCCTGTTTAGCTGGATCCTTAGCCAAAATCTCTGAATTTTTGGCTTGTGGCTTCACTTTGAAACGATTTACCATTCGCGATGCTTTTTGAATTGAATCAATTGGTGATTTTTTCTTGTTTTTCTTAAGCATATTTGAAACAAAGTTCGATGTCATTTCTTTAGTCGAGTCATTTAATTCTGAAACGGATGTTCCGACATCACCGATAGCAGTAAATAACGGATCGGTTTTTCCTAATTTAGCATTTAAATCATCTACAAGTGTATTTGACTTGTTCAGTAAACCTTCTACCTCAATTGATAGATGGTCAACATCTTTAGTCACCACATCAATGGTATTATTTAATTTGCTCACCGTTTCCTTCAGATTTGTCAGAATTTCACCAATTTTCATCAAGGTCATCGATAAGAATACAACGAGAATTGCAAAGGCTAAAGCTGCAATCATGGCTGCAATTTGACCAATTGTCATATCTAATCCTCCTTTGCTAAGTTACTAGCTTAAATATATCATGAAAGCGCATTTAACTCAAAGATAAGGGCTTAGAAATGAGCTATTTATTTATTAATTTTTTCTCACGCCCTTGTTGGAAGTTTGAAACCCTTAACTCTTTTAAACTTGTACGATGCAAGAAAGCATTTATTCGTTTTAAAATCATATTTCGAGTAATAATACCAATGAATTTCTTTTCTATATGGTTTTCAACCACACATAAAAAATTATTATCTACCAGTTTATGCAAAATTGATTCGAGCTTTTCGTTCATTGTTATAAATTCTGGTTTCCTTAAGTCTAAATGCTTAATTAATTTATAATTAAGGTTGTCAAAGTCTATGTCTTCTAAAGTAATAGCTTCTTTAACAATCATGTTAATACTTACTAAGCCCACTATTTGACCATTTTGATTGACCACAGGAATCATTGAATAGTCGACTTGATTAAGGACTAATAAGCCGTGAATTAATGAATTAAAGTCATAAAGATAGACTACATTATCAGCCGGGATAATAACTTCTTTTAGATTTTCAACAATATTTTTTGATAAGTTAGGATCTATCAAGATCAATCAGCTCCATCTAGTTTAAAATAATAAGACAAATCTTCTAACTGTATTGCATGTGAATTATAATAATCAACCTTAATAAAGTCATCGGAAATTTCAACTATAGAAAATGTTTTTTCTTGAATTTCGCCCCTTGCTTTTGCAATGGAACCAGGGTTCATAAATAAGATTCCTCGCTTCATTTCAGCATATAGGCGATGTGTATGGCCGTGGAAAACATATTTGGCATTCTTTTGTAAAGCTAATTCTAAAAGATTAATGTTTCCTTGATTTACTTGATACAAATGGCCATGAGTAATCAAAATTTTTCCCTTAGGGGTCGATAAAATTTCGCTAGATGGATAGCCTGGAGAAAAATCCATATTTCCTGCTACTTTAACATCGACAGCCTGCCAAATAGGATCATCAAATGAAAATTCTGAATCACCACAATGAATAATATAATCTACTTTATCCCTAAACTGCTGAATGATGTTTTTTACAATAGAGTAATTTCCATGATTGTCACTTAATACTAACAATTTCATCTCTATCCCTCCAACCAATCATTTAGTTTTTCTTTTAACTTCTCCACTGCTTGGCCTCTGTGAGAAATTTGGTTCTTACGTTCCGCAGAGATTTGAGCAAAGGTTTGTTGATCTTGAGGATAGTAAAATAGTGAATCATAACCAAAGCCACCCTCACCGATAGGCTCTTTGGTAATGATTCCTTCTACATTACCTTCAACAACTAATGAATCTTTTTGTGGATCTGCTAATACGATAACGGTTGTGAAATAGGCTTTTCGTTGATCACCGTTAAATTCTTTCAAATTTTCTAAAAGTTTCAAACGGTTTCTTTCGTCATTTTTTTCTTCTCCAGCATAGCGAGCCGAATAGACACCCGGCTCATTATTCAGTGCTGGAACACATAAGCCTGAATCATCTGATAGGGCTAAGCAGTTCATTTCCTTAGCGATTGTTTCTGCTTTTAAACGTGCATTCTCCTCAAATGTTGTACCTGTTTCTTCTACTTCTGGAATTTCAGGATAATCAAGCAAAGATTGAACTTGTAAATCAAAAGCTTCAAAAAGAGCTTTAAACTCTGCTATTTTTCCTGGATTATGACTAGCTATAATCAGTTTCATAAATTACTTCTCCTTTAATTTCACATTTTCTGACATCAAGATCTTTTCGAGCTAGCCAGTCGCTAGCCATTCGATCAAAGTGTTCGATGTCTCCTGTTGTATAGAAAGTTTGTGTAGGAGATTGTTGTAAGGCATCATTTGCTGTTCGACTTAAGTTAAAATAATCCAACAGCATACTAACATCATTAATTGTTTCAACTCCTGAATCAATCAGATGAACCTTAGGACCAACTACTTCTTGAATTAAACCGCGCATGATTGGATAGTGGGTACAACCAAGTACTAATGTGTCAATTTCTTTTTTTAATAGCGGGGAAAGTTCTTGCGACACTTTTTCTTTAGCTTGGCTACTATAAATTTGGCCAGTCTCTACCATTTCAACAAAAGACGGACATGCAAGTCCTTCTACGACCACATCATTTTTTTTATTGATAATCGTTTTTTCATAAATTTTACTCTGAATAGTTCCGATTGTTCCAATCACACCGATTTTTTTATTATTAGTTTGGATAATGGCAGCTCGACTACCGGGTTCAATTACGCCAACAACAGGTATGGGTAAAGTTCGCTTCAAATCTTCTAAAGCTGCAGCAGTCCCAGTATTACAAGCAATCACAAGCATTTTAATGCCTTTTTCACGCAAGAAATTGCTGAGTTGCCAAATATACTTCTTAACTTCATTTAACGGACGCGGACCATATGGACAACGAGCATTATCACCAATAAAAAGAACGGATTCATTAGGAAGTTGTTTTAAACTCTGTTTAACAACTGTTAATCCGCCGAATCCAGAATCAATAAAACCGATGGGTAAGTCTTTCATAAAATTCTCCTCACTTCACAATTATTATTTTAACATATCTATGCAAAAAAAGAATGGAAGTCATCTTGTTATTTACTAAAAAACAAGGCCCTTAATTAACAACCTACTGAAGTTGTTTGCAAGGCCTTGTTTTAAAATTAATTAACTTTTTTCTCGTTTTTCCATATAGCAAAGGACTTTTTAAAACTACCAATTAATCCTTTTTCACTATAAACTAGAACATTTGATTTATAGAACACAACCGATAACCAAATCGATAAGGCTAAGAAAACAATCGCAACTAATACCGATAACCATATTTCACTAGTGGCAACTGTGTCATTAGCCAAACGGAAAGGCATAATAAAAGGCGTAAATAATGGGAAATAAGAGCCTAAACGAACAATGGCTGAGTTAGGTGACTGCATACCGTATAAGGCAATATAAAAGCCTGCTACTGCTAATAAGGTGATTGGGGTGATCATTTTATTGACGTCTTCAGTTTTAGAAACTAATGAACCTAAGAAAGCTGCAAGTATTGAATAAATTGCCATTCCTATAACAGCAAACAATATTCCATATAATATCACCGGTCTAGCTTGTGAAATATAATCGCTGATTATGGCCGGATCAAAACTTTCGCTCATGGCTTGTGTGCCAGCTTGAATATTTTCCATATTTTCAGATGAGTTTACAAAAAATTGGGCTAATACTAAGCCGGATACATAGGAAATAATAACTCCTAGTATACCATATATGACTAATTGAGTAAGAATTACCAAGCCCACTCCAATCAGCTTACCTAAAAAATGCTGGGTAGCGGTGATACTGGAAAGAATAATTTCCATGATTTTAGAGCCCTTCTCTGCCGCAATTTCTTGAGAGACTATGGATACGTAACTCATAATAAACATTAAAACCACAAAACACACTACATAAGCCACTCCAATTTTAGCGGCAGTTACTGGATCATTTTCTGAAACCTCTGTAACAGCGCCATCATCGTCTGGTTGGATGCGAATAGTTTCAATGTCAACAGCACTATCTTTTAATTGATTCACTTCTTCTTGTTTTAAATTAAATGCTTCTGCTTGTTTTTGAATGCGATATTCTGAAAGTACTTCTTCGATATTATAAGTGGCAATATTCTTGCCTGAATTATGGCGATAGAACTTAGCATTAAGATCTACATTTTCGCCTTCAACAACTAAATAACCATCAATTTTTTCTGCAAATAAGGCTTCTTCAGCTTGCTTTTCATTTAAGTCAAATTGGTAGTCATTTTCATCTTCTATTGCAGCAATCAATTGATTAATCTCTGCATTTTCAGATACAATTCCAACATTGCCGACTGAAGAGCTGGATTGGTCAAGATAAATAAAATAACCGATTGCTAAAATAACCAACCCCATAATAATGGGGCCTGCTATCATCCAGAAAAAAGCCCAAGACTTCACATTTTTCCGATAAACCTCTTTTGCTACAAGCCACATTTTATTCATGAATTCGGTCACCTACTTTCAACTTAAATATTTCCTCTAAGGTCGGTGGTTGTTGAGAGAACATTGGGATAAATTGTCCTTGAGTGATTGTTTGGAAGATGCTAGGACCAAATGATTCATCGCTAAGATTTAAGGTGTAATGATCAGGGCTGGTACGAACTACCGAATCTACCCCTTCAATTTCTAGCAGGCTAGCTTCATTCCACTTTTTACTTTCAATATAAATACGAATACGTCCAAACTGTTCTCTAACTTCATTAATCGAACCGTAAAGAACTTGCTCACCATCAAGAATCATGGCTAACTTATCACATATTTGTGACACATTTTCCATATTATGACTAGAAAAGATAATGCTCGATCCACCTTCTTTTAATTCTAAGATGCCTTGTTTTAAAAGGTCAGCATTGACTGGATCTAGGCCAGAGAATGGCTCATCTAAAATAACTAATTTAGGTCGATGGATTAATGTAGCAATCAATTGTATTTTTTGCTGGTTTCCTTTAGAAAGCGTATTAATCTTATCTTTTCGTTTACCTTTTACGGCAAATTTATCCATCCATTCATCTATTTGAGTGATAATATCAAGGTATTTCATTCCTCTAAGGCTAGCGAAATAGACAATTTGTTCTTCAATAGTCATCTTTTCATAAAGACCACGTTCTTCTGGTAAGTAACCAACTAAATCATATAATTGATTATTAATCGGCTTTTGATTCCAAGTAACTAGTCCCCCAGGTTCAGGATTTAAGAAATCTAAAATCATTCGAAAAACAGTTGTTTTCCCTGATCCATTTGGACCAATAAATCCCATAATCGTTCCCGATTCAATGTCAAAAGAAACATTCTTTACAGCTTGAAAACTACCAAATTTCTTGGATAGGTTTTTTACTTCTAACATTATATCCTCCTCTTAACTTTTTATGATTATTCCACATTGTCTAGCAGCGGATCAGTATCTTCACTGGTTGGAATCACTTCTTCTTGAGCCGCTTTGTCGCCAAATATTTCCGTCAAATCGACTAAATGAATGTTTGATCGATCATCTAATTTAAGCGTGATTGTTTGTCCTTCTTCTACAAATGGTAGGTAATCATTCAATTTTGCAGGCACTTGATAAACATTACCATCTAACATGAAATAATAGAAAGTTTCCCCCTCTTTTATAACAGCTTGGATTTTTTCAACTTTTCCGGTTACTTTTTCTAATGTGTCCTCATTGATTGCCTCTAAAACCACAGGATTATCTTCCCCATACTTTTGGATAAGCTGAGTCATATTGCTAGCAATGTAGACTTTCTGATAATCTTGAACATCTACTAAGCTATAATTTTTAATAAGACCGGAAGAGTCTTTTAAAGTTAAAATATACATAGGATTGCCTTGTAAGTTAATCAAGAGAGGGAATGTTGCAATATATCCTTTTTCTTGAACAGACCCTTCAGCTGAAGCCATAGCAGAGAACTCTTCGGCAGCAGATAAATTGTACATAGTAGCTTCTTTGGTTCTTAGATTAACTAATACAAAGCCAATGTTTGATTCATCTGATACAACGGAAGTGATACCAGTATAGAGGTAAATATCATCATTCATTGGTAGATAATTATAACCTTTGGAGGTTTCTGTTACGCCTTCTTTGGCAAAAACTGAGTTCCAAAAACCATTTTTAAATTTACCGTTTTGGTCTAACTGGTGCATGATTAAGTCAGCAGAATAAACGCGGTCTACCCAAGATGGGATCTCATCCATGGAGTATTTTTGGTGTTCTCCTGTCATCGCATTAACAATAATTAATCCATTAGGTTCTGGCTCATTAAGAAAGAAATTTCGTCCATAGCTAGTAGCTATATAATAAGGATTGCCCTCATCATCGATTTCAAAGTCAGGGCTATCAAAAATACTGAATGGATAATTGAATCTTAAATGTCTAGAAATATTCCGACCGAAATGATCTGAATAAGAATATCTAATCGGTTTTTCAGGTGTTTTTACTTCCACTTTTCCAGTAACATTATCAACTTGAAGATAATGTGGGATTCCTTCTGAAAAGTTGTTTAACCACTTAAACAGTCCTGCATACTTCAAGGGAGTTACCCGGTAGGGTTCTGCTTCAATATTGATTTGGGTATATTCATCCGATACTTCAAATTGAGAAACAAGCTCAGTTAAAGCTCCTAAATAGCGATCTCCAAGGCGCACTGCTGTATCTCGATCCACTAATGGCACATTATCAATATTAACTTCAGGAAAAGTGGTCTCGAAATCTTTATTGACTGGTGAGATCATTTGACCATAATCTTTTGCCATAAAGAAAGGAGAAAAAACAAACTTCCCAATTAATCCTACTAATAAGACAATAACAACCGGCCAATAGAACAAGCGGTATTTCTTTGGCAATTTGCCGAATTTAATCTCAGTAACTTGATTAGGATTATTCTTGATCTGCTTGAACCACTGATTGGAATCTTTAATCAATTCGATGGCAAAAACACCGGCCACAATTAATAGAAGAAAAAACCAGCTTTGATAAGAAGCGTAATGGATAGGTGGTAGTGTGAGATAATAATAAACAAAGATAGCCAATGCTAATAATACATACAAATAGTTTGGATTAAATGAACGCTTGTTGGCTTTTTTATTAATCGTTTTTTCAGGTGTCACATCTTTAATAATCAATTTAAAACCCACTTTCTTTTTTCTGACTGAAATATGTAGAAATTTCTTTTATAAAAGGCTCAAAATGAATAGGACCCACATTACTTTCATTTTGACTAATAGAAAAAGGAATCATTTTCTCAATAATATCTGCTGTCAATCTAACAGAGTCTTTCAAGCTGTCACCAGCGATTCGACTGGCAGTAATGATTGAAGCAACAGTGTCTCCAGTTCCAAATATGTAACCATCAAAATACTCGTGAACTACAAGTCCTTTTTCACCCGATTGGCTGGCATAGTAGAAACCTAAGCGATTATTATCACTTCGATCATCTTTAGCTCCTGTAATAATGACATTTTTACAACCTAAAGTTAATAATTCATCGGCGATATCAGCAATCTCATTTAATCTGAAGTCCTCTTTGTAGTCTCGTCCTAAAATCAAACAAGCTTCTGTTAGATTGGGCATGACTAATTCTGCATACGGTATTAATTCACGCAAATGATGAGCGACGTCTTGATCAAAACCAGCATAGAACTGACCATGGTCCCCCATAATCGGATCCATATATAATGCAATGTTTGGATTGATTTCTTTTTCTTTTAAAAGATAGGTTTTCAAATCATCTATCTGCTGAGTATCAGCAAAATAACCCGTTAAAATTGCATCAAAATGATAGTCAACTTGCTGCCAATGGTGCAGCATTTCTTGATAAGCATTTCCCATGGAATAACGAACTAAATCCCCTTTTTCTCCAGCATGCGAAGAAAGGATTAAAGTTGGCAAAATAGTAGCTTCTAATTGGGCAGCAGCTAAAACTGGCAAATTAATTGAACCCGCTACTCTTCCGGCACCAGGAATATCATTAACAACTAAAATAGTATTTGAATAATTATTGCGATTAAGTGAAAACATAAGAACCCCCTACATTTATATAATCATAGTACCTCTTTTAAGCAAATAAATAAAGATAATTCATACTAAAAAAATAGCAGAGACATTGTCTCTGCTAGGGTGAGTGGTTTATCTTGTTTATAAAACTGTTTCAATATCAAAAAACTCTCTGTCTTGCGATTCAGCCACGGCAATGGATGTTAGATGTCCAAGATAAGTATTGATACCTAATAAAATCGCATCATTTTGCTTGGCAGCTTCTTTAATGCCTGCCCTAGCAATTTCTTTAGCATATTGTAAAGTAGCATTGGTCAAAGCAATGGTGGAAGTTCTTGGGACAGCTCCTGGAATATTAGCCACTGCATAATGAATAATATCATGTTTAAGGAAAATCGGTTCCTTATGAGTAGTTGGTTTAGTTGTCTCAAAGTTTCCACCTTGGTCAACTGCAATATCAATTAAAACGGAACCTGGTCTCATTTCTTGAATGGTTTCTTCTTTAACAAGAACTGGTGCACGGCGTCCAGCTATTAATACTGATCCGACAACTACGTCTGAATCGATCACAGCTTTATGAATGTTTGTTTCATTCGACATCAATGTCTGTACACCATTACCAAGAATATTTTCAATCTCAGCCAAACGTTGTGGATTAATATCAAGAATTGTCACATTAGCACCTAAACCGTAAGCCAATTTAGCGGTATTAAAACCGACAACCCCTCCACCAATCACTGTCACATTGGCACGACGAACACCTGGTACACCACCAAATAAAATACCTGGACCACCGTGGTTCTTTTCTAATAAACGCGCTCCGATTTGAACAGCCATTCGACCGGCTACTTCAGACATGGGTGTTAATAAAGGAAGTGTCCCCTTATCGGCAACCGTTTCATAGGCTACTCCAATTACACCCTTATCGAGCAAGGCTTGTGTTAATTCTAGTTCAGGAGCAAGATGTAAATAGGTAAATAGAATAAGTCCTTCATAAAAATAGTCATATTCCTCTTTAACTGGCTCTTTCACTTTAATAACCATTTCTGCTTTCCAAACTTCTGCAGCTGTTTCAACGATACTTGCTCCAGCATCAATATATTCATGATCAGTAAACCCTGAACCCAATCCAGCCTCTTTTTCAACAATTATCTCATTTCCAGCTGAAACAAGTTCTTTAATATTATTAGGGGTGAGTCCTACACGATCTTCATTTGCTTTCAATTCTCTAGGTACTCCAATTTTCATTAATAAATCCCTCCTTTGTTTTTTTATTATACCACATGCTCTTTTCATCACAAATAAATTATATGATTATATCTTAAAATTTAAAGGGCCCAGCTTCTGAAGTTGGGCCCTTTTCTTAGTTATTCTAAATATGCTTTTTAAGCACCTCAGTCAAACGATCTTTATCATGAAAACCGACAAGTTTTTCTACAACCTGTCCATCTTTTTTTATAACCATGGTTGGAATGGACATAACACCGAATTCACCGGCTATTTTAGTTTCTTCATCGACATTCATCTTGAAGAAATTTACTTGTCCTTCCATCTCTTCTGATAATTCATCAATAATTGGAGATTGCATGCGACACGGTCCACACCATGGTGCCCAAAAATCTACAATGCTTACTCCTTGTGCTGTTTTCGTTTGAAATTCTGAATCTGTAATTGCCTTAACCATCTTAAAGCCCCTTTCACTAATCACGTTGATAGATGTATCTTAGCACATCAAAAAGGTCTTTGACTATTTATATGCTTACTAACTAATCGAAGTAAACCCTTGTTGAACCATCTCCTCCAGCGTTTGGTGGGGAGTATTCGAAGTGATCGACATGAGGATGATTGCTTAATTGATCTTTGACACCCTGTCTCAATGCTCCTGTACCCTTACCATGGATAATGGTGACCAGTGAATGGTTGGATAGAAGAGCTTGGTCTAAATACTGTTTCAACTTACTCATCGCTTCTTCGTACCTCAAACCACGTATATCTAAAGTCGTTTTTACCTTAGATCCAGCTTGCCTTTGTACATTAACCTTCTGCTTAGGCTCAACCTTACCAATCGGTTTTAGCTCGTCAGCCGCAATCTTCATCTTAATAATGCCCATTTGAACAACATACTCATTTTTTTCAACTTGTTCAAGCACAGTTCCTCTTTGTCCATAGGATAAGACCTCGACATCATCGCCCACCTGAATCTTTTTAGACTTTTTAACCCGTTTTAAGACTTTATTCTTTTTCAAGTTTTCTGGTTGTTTTAATTGATCAAAAGCCTTTTTCTTGTCGATTAAAACATGTTCTTTAATGGTTTGATTTTGTCCTTGGACTAACTGTAAGTCTCGAATTTCTTGCAGCAATTCTTCGGCCTCTTTTTGAGCTTGTTCCACTTTCTCATTAGTCTGACGCTTAGCTTTTTCAACTAAGTCATGCTTTTGCTCAAGATAGCGGTCATATTCAGTTCGTAAATCTTGCCATAAGAGTTCTGCTTTTTCTAAGAAAGCTTGAGCTTCTTTATTTTTTAGCTCACTTTCTCTTCTTTCACGCTCTAATTTAGCAACCATTTCGTTCAAAGATTGACTATCTTGTGAAATTCCTTCTTGAGCCCCCTCTAATATATCTTGTCTCAAGCCTAATCTTCTTGAGATTTCAATAGCATTGGACCGACCAGGTACACCTATCATTAAGCGATAAGTTGGCGATAAGGTCTGAACATCAAATTCCATAGAGGCATTAATTGTTTTTGCTCGTTCATGGGCATAAACTTTTAATTCCGGATAATGAGTTGTTGCTAAAACAGTAGCCCCTACTTTCCTTAAATAATCTAAAATAGAAATAGCTAAGGCTGCACCTTCTTGCGGATCAGTTCCAGAACCGAGTTCATCAAATAAAACGAGGGATTGATAGTCTGCTTCTTCGACTATATTCACAATATTCGTCATATGACTGGAGAAGGTAGAAAGAGACTGCTCAATGGACTGCTCATCTCCAATATCAGCATAAATCGATTGGAAAACGCCTAATTGAGAACCAGAATCGCAAGGAACATGAAGTCCTGATTGTCCCATTAATTGAATGAGACCAATCGTTTTTAAAATAATCGTCTTACCACCGGTGTTAGGACCTGTGATTAAGAGAATATGATAGTTTTCACCAATTAATATATCATTTGCTACAATATCGTCCGAATCAATTAAAGGATGTCTGGCTTGCCATAGAGCTACTTGGTTATCAATTGAAAAAACAGGCTTTGTCGCCTTAATCGCTTTAGCATACTCAGCTTTAGATTGAATAAAATCTAATTGGGCAATCATGGATTGATTATGTTTAATTTCTTCAACATAAGGCGCAATCATTAAAGATATTTCAAGAAGAATTCTTTCAATTTCGGTACGCTCATCTATCTCCAATTGGGCTAAGCGATTATTTAACTCCACAACAACCTTCGGTTCCATAAAGACTGTCTGACCAGTTGCTGACTGATCATGAATGGTACCACCAAATTGACCTTTATACTCCGCCTTAACGGGTAGAACATAACGATCGTTCCTGATAGTTATTAAGCGATCGCTCAACTGATTCCCTTTAGTTTTTAGTAATTGATTCAGTTGGTTGCGGATTTGATTTTCTGTTTGACTTTGATTTTTTCTAATAGCTGCCAATTGAGTGGATGCGGAATTTAAAACCGCCCCCTCATCACTTACCGTTGATTGTATTTCTTTGATAACTTGTGGAAGACTCACGCATTGATCCACCCAATACTTCAATGAAGGATAGATTTTTTCTTCAGCTTCTAAATCAGCAAAAAATTGTGTTACTTGATTGGTAGTAGTCAATAGGCGGCCAATTTGTCCTAACTCCTTAGGGTTTAAAGCAGCTGAAATCTCCAGCCGTCTAAAGGCCATACTTAACGCTACTAAGCGAGGAATAGGTATGTTCTTACCTTGTTGAAGAATTGCTAAATTTTCTTCCACTTCCTCTTGCCATTTTTGAATTGTTTCCAAATCGGTGGATGGCTGCATTTTGAGAATCTTAGATTTAGCCATCTCGGTATTTGCAAAGTGGGAGACTTGCTGAATAATTTTATGATACTCTAATTTCTCCAAAGTTTTACTATTAGTCATCAAAGATTCCCCCTTTCCTATTAATAATCATTAGGATCCCAAGCCAAACTTCCCTACAAAGTCGGTCAAAATAGGCGTGGAATCCACCATTCTAAAAATCAATGGGTTGTTAACAAATTGCTGTTGGATAAATTCTATAGGAATTAACGATAATAAGTATAAAACCATAAATACGATAAAATAGACAACAGCGAAATTGAGTACACCACCAATTAACCGATTACTAATATTTAAAACACTATAATAAGTTACTTTGGTAAATAAAATGGATAATACATTCGTTAACAACCAGCCGATTAACCAGATAATTAGAAAAGTAATCAATTTATAGAAAGTTTGATCGAGTAGAAAAGTTTGAGCTTCCGTATATAGAGCGAGTTGACTATCTGGTTGGACAGCTGGAAATGGTATAATCATCTCCACCCACTTGCTCAAAACATCAAAATATTGTGTAGCAATGATATAGGTAATAATATAACCTAACAATCTTACAATCTGCATAATCATTCCTGACCGATAGCCAGAGTAAAAGGCGAAGGCCAAAATTAAAATTACAATAACACTTAACATAAAGTACCCCCTCTAATGATTTCCTCATTAGTCCTGTTCAAAAAATTCATAATCATTCTATTTCTTTAAAAATTAGCCTAAGCCTAGTCTTTTCTCTAGCGCTGCAATTTTTTCTTCTTTTGTAATCTGGTCTGAAATAGCATTAATTGCCATCAAAATAGCGCGATCTTCTTGAGTCAAATTGGGATCAAGTTCTTTTAATTGTTGTAATTGTTGAGTCAGTAATTGAACAACTGCATCCATGTGCTCTCTCGAACGATGACCCACAATGGTATAGACTCTGCCTTCAATCAATGCCTTATAACGGTTCTTCTCTTCCATGTAATCTCCTCTTTAAGCTTGATTCTCCCACTATTTTACCAAAAGTCCCTCTATAATGCACCTTTCCTATACGAATATTAAAGAAGATGGTAAACTGATAATTATGATAGCCAATTCATAAAAGGTGGGATATAAATGAACAGCGTCACTCTCGAAGTAAACCCAGCAACTCTTAAAGTTATGGAAGAAAATTACCAAAGACACTTAATTGACCCCGTTCCCTATAGCCTCTTTAGAGCTAAATTAGCTTATGTAACCATTACAGCTTATAAATCTGGCAAAGTCCTCTTTCAAGGAAAAGCAGCTGAAGAAGAAGCGCGAATATGGGCTAAAGACTTGCCTCAATCAATCCACACGAATTTTCTCGAAAACAACACTCATTTACCTGACCGGATTCAATTTAAGAATTTAATTGGGTCGGATGAAGTGGGAAACGGATCTTACTTTGGACCCTTGACTGTATGTGCAGTCTATCTTCCTTTTGAAAAACAAGAATTAATTAAAGAACTTGGCGTAAAAGATTCTAAAAATTTATCTGATCATGAAATCGAAAGCATTGCGGCTAATCTCATACACTCAGTTGATTATCATTTAACAATTGCTAATCCACAAAAATACAATCAAATGATTAAAAAATATAATGCTAACGGACTTAAGGCGAGATTACATAACTTTACTATTAAAGAACTATATAAAAAACTATCTCCTGAACAGAAAAAGCAACTTGATGGAGTAATAATTGATCAATTTACGTCAGAAAAGAATTATTACCAACACTTAAAAAACGAAAAGGAAGTTTATCGCGCCCATGTCTATTTTGCTAAAAGGGCCGAATCTATTCATCTGGCCGTTGCTTGTGCTTCCATTATTGCAAGAGATGCCTTTGTTAAAAAACTTCATTCGCTCGGTGAAACTTTTGGCGGCAAACTACCTTCAGGGGCAGGCAGAAATGTTGATCTTTATGCATCAAAATTAATCGACCGCTATGGGATTGAAAGTCTCAATCAAACAGCTAAACTCCATTTTGCTAACACACAAAAAGCTAAAAAGTTAAGCAAAAAATATCGTCATTAAGAAAAAGCTGCCGATTTTTATCGACAGCTTTTTTATAGTCAATGCGAGGGGCATTTATCTAGTCAATTGTAGTTTCAGGAATATTTTCCAGTTGATTGATTAATTTTACATAGCGAATAAATTTAGCTATACATTTTTCTAAATGGTCAACTGTTTTAGGGTCGGTAATGTTCCCTTCAGCATCAAATTTATTTTTAGCACCACCTAGTAAAAATTCATTTCCAGGGAAGACATAAGCATCCACTCTAGGAGACTCCAAAATTTGATCCATATGTAATTGAGCACGCGAGGTCCCTTGTTCCAAATAGGATGCTCCAATAACATACACAGGCTTATGAATAAAAGGTGTAACTTTATAAGATAGCCATTCAATTGTAGATTTTAAAGCAGGTGGAACAGTATGGATATGTTCTGGGGTGGCTATTAATATACCATCCGCTTGAAGTATTTTTTTATTTAATAACTGAATCGCCGGATGATCTGTTTGATCATTACTAGCATCAAACATCGGAATTTGGTTAATTTCAAGAATTTCTAATTCAAAATATTCAGCAAAGTGCCGCTTTATATACTGTAATAATAAACGATTAGACGAAAATTCTGCATTAGAGCCTACGATTCCTACTAATTTCATATTATCCCCCCTTACTCTTTAGCTTCGAACTGTTGATGATAGAACTTGCGAGCTTCATCCACATTTGCTTGATGCCTTTCTTGTAATAGTTCTGTGACACCAATAAATTGAAGAAAATCATTAAAATAAGCTTCTAACTGATTGACCTTATCTGGGAAAACTAAATTCCCTTCTTTATCAAAAGCCTCTAAAGAGTTCCCCATTAAAAATTCACAACCAGGCATAAGCATTGCACGAATAACTGGTGCATTCATAATTGAACGCAGGTGTTGTTGGGCTCTAGAAGTCCCTAAAACACCATAGGAAGTTCCCACAATCATTAAAGGTTTATCCACAAAAGGAAATATATTATAAGATAACCAAGATAAAGCGTTCGTCAAAGCGGCTGGAATAGAATGATCGTACTCTGCAGTAGCAATAACCACTCCATCGGCTGCCTCAATTTTTTCAGCCATTTCAATGATTACCTCAGGTAATTTTCCATCCGCTGGTTTATTAAAGATTGGCAGGCCTCGAACTTCAAGTAATTCGATATTCGCTCTATCTTGAAAATGTTTTTGAATAAATTGTAATAACTTACGATTGGTAGATTCCGTAGAATTATTTCCAACGATGCCAACAATTTTCTTCATATTATTATACCTCCATAGAATAGTATTCCTAATTAGAATAAAGATAATAGCGTCAAGAAAATAGGGGGTAAAAAGATTGCCGGTGTATAATTTAAAATCTTTAATTCAGTAATATTTAAAATATTCATGCCTAAGCCAATCAATAATAGTGACCCTACTGCAATAATCTCATTTACCACTGCTACTGATAAAATAGGAGCTAAAAAGCCTGCTAAGATTACTAATAAGCCTTGGATGATTATTACTGGAATTGCCGATAGTAAAACACCTGCTCCCAAAGATGAACTCAATAGAATGGCGGTAATGCCATCTAAGATAGACTTGGTATAGAGCGTGGTATTATCACCGGTTAATCCACTTTCTAAAGATCCTAAAATAGACATTGAACCAATACAAAAGATCATTGCTGCTGAAATAAAACCTTGCCCTAACTGACTATCAGATCCTGGTTTTGATATTTTTTTTTCAATTAATGAAATCCCATAAGTTACCTTTTGATCAATATCAATTGATTCCCCAATCATTGCTCCTACAACAACTGACAAAATCATAACAATCGTATTTTCTCCAGCTAAGGTGCCATCAATTCCAATTGCGAGCACGCATAAAGCAATACCATGCATCAATCGCTCATGGATTTTTACAGGGATTCCTGCCTTTAAACCCATACCGATTAAACTACATATAACGATTACGATACCATTAATAATTACACCCATCTTAACAAATCCTTCACATAAAATTAAGAGCATCCAAAGGATACTCTTGCTTGACTGGCGTACTATCTCACCTTGACACTTAATTATTATAAAGATAAATTCATGATTTTTCCATAGAAAACCAAGAACTAATTTTATTTTAATAATTGATTGGAATTTAGTAATTTATCAACTTGATCTTCTGCAGCAAAACCATCCTGCCCATCTTCAACCAAACACATATCAATTAAAGTTTCTTTAGAAAGCGATTGGTTCTTTAAATCATCACCATATAAATTAGAGTGTTTGCGGTAAATACGATATAGTTCTGTTACGATCACTTTAAGTACTGCAAAAGCAGGAACACCTAGAATCACACCCGTTACACCAAATATGCGCCCCGCTCCTAACAGAACAATTAAAATTGTAACTGGATGGATTTTTAAATTCGAGCTAAGAATTTGCGGTTGAATAAGTCTTCCTTCAACTAAAGCCTCAATCCCTATAACCAATAAGACCTTTATTAACATAAAAGGAGAGGCAATTAAACCAATAATTATGGCAGGAATAGCGGCAATGACTGACCCAATATAGGGAATGACATTAAGAAAAGTAGCAAGTACTCCTAAAGTAATCGCATAGTCTAGGCCTATAATGGAAAAACCAGCAGCGAAAATCATGCCCACAATAATTGCAACAATAATTTGGCCACGAATATATTGACCAATCTGATAGTGAGATTGATAAATCATAGTCTTAGTCGTTTCTCTATAGCGATCAGGAATATAATAAAGTATTTTAGGGAATAGCTTATAACCTTCTAATAAAAGATAATAAAGTAAGACAGGAATAGTAACTAAGCCGGTTACAACCGTTGAAACCGTACCTATCACGCTACCTAATCCACCAAAAGTCGATGTAATTAGCGGTTGAATTTGCTGGATAAGTCCGTTTAAATCAACACTCCCCTCTTGATTAGCCAGATTAGGAAAGACTTCATTAAAATCAGGTAGTAAAGGAAGCTTGTTAAAAACATCTTGAATTCCTGCTACATATTTAGGTAAATCATTAATAAATGAGCGCGTCTGACTTTGTACTATCGGCACGAGTGTAGCTACACCCCAAGTTACTAATAATGAGAGGCCAATAAAAATTAACCATATTGATAAATGACGGTTTACACCGCGTCTAGAGAGTTTAACCACTAAGGGCGAGAACAGATAGTACATAATGCCCGTTCCAATGAAAGGAAAGGCAAAGAAGTTCAAGAAATCAAAGAGTGGTTGAAATAAATAAGAAATTTGTGTAAAAGCATAGATTGCCAAGACAATTAAAATAAATTTTAATAGCCGAATAACATTGCGATCATTCAAGAATTCTGACTTAAATAAAAACTGATTTAATTTTCGCATCAATACCCTCCTATCCTATATGAATTCATCTCAATCATACCACAAATAGAATTAAAATGATTGGCTTAACTACGATATAAATCTACCCTTATGCTATAATACTTTTGAAGAAGAAAGGAGTCCATCTTATGAAAGAAAAATATTTTTTAGGTGGTTATACCCGTCGAGTTAATGAAGGATTAACATCGATCACTTTTGATTCTCAAAAAGAAACTTTCACAGAAAGAGAGTTAATCGATACAATTCAAAACCCCACCTATCTTGCCCTCTCAAAAGATAATCGCTATTTATTTACAATTGAAAAAGAAGAACCTTTTTCAGGAGTGGCAGTATACAAAAAAAAGCATAATGATACCTGGATTAAAAAAAATTATTTTTATCACACCAAAGCAGCAGGATGTCATCTTTTCTATTTAGATTCTAAAAAAGTCCTCTACCTATCAAACTATCATGAAGGCACTATAGAAATCTATCACTTAAATGATGATGAAATAAAACATATACAGACTGTTACCCACGATGGTTCATCTGTCCATCCTAATCAAATTCAGTCTCGTATCCACTTTACCTCTACTTTCAATCAAGATAAGTTTCTTTATGTTTGTGATTTGGGTAGTGATAAAATTTATGTATATTCCTTAGCTGAGAATGGCTCAATCTCCCATCTTGAGCAATCTTTAAATATTCCAGCTGGAACCGGTCCACGGCATTTAGCAATCCATCCTAATCAGAAATTTATCTACATTATTGGTGAGCTGAATAATACCACGATTTTATGTCATCTAAAACAAAATGGCCATTTAGAGATTATTGAAAGTTATCATAATATTCCAACCGATAGTCACCCAGAAGCCACCGGAGCTGCAATTAGAATTTCAAAAGATGGTAACTTTTTATATGTTTCGACACGCTATCAAGATCAAATTACCCTCTTTGGAGTGGATAAAACTAGCGGTAAGTTAAGCCTTCTACAAAGTATTTCATCATATGGAAAGGTTCCAAGAGATTTCTGCTTATCGCATGATGAAAAATATTTGATTGTGGCTCATCAAGATTCTGATTACCTCACTTTATTTAAGAGAAATTCTGCAAGTGGAATAATTTCTTTAACCGATACAAAAGCTTATGCTCCTGAATGCGTTTGTATATTAGCATTAAATAATAAGTAAATTTCATTAAAAAATATATTCAAAAAGTTAGTGATTAGTTAAAAATCAAAATGATTAGCAGATTCAATAGAATTTGCTAATCATTTTTTTGATAACCTTTTACCTTAATGTCACATACCCAATTTCTTGTCCTTTAGTAACTGAACCGCTAGCAGTAATCTTAAACTCATCGATGACCTCTGAACCATTAACAAAGATAACTAACATCACATTATCCTTACCTGCTGCTTCAATTTCTTGATAATCAACTTCTGAAACAGCAGTGGTTGGTGTTAAGTTATCCCCTTCATTAACCAAAGTATTAAAAGGCTTACCTTCTAATTCCACCGTATCTAATCCCATATGAAGTAGTAATTCTAAATTTTCTATTTGTATTCCCATCGCATGTTTAGTCGGAAAAACATTCATTAATTTACCCTGAACTGGTGAGTAGATGGTTGATTGACTCGGTTGAATAGCGTAGCCATCTCCCATCATTTTCTGAGAAAAAACTTGATCGTTGACTTCTTCTAAAGGAATTATTTGACCATCACAGACAGCATGTAAGCTGATTTTTTTAGCTTTTTTCTTAAATAACCCAAACATTTTATTCCTCCTCTTGACTTCATTTTATCATATTTCTTCACAGACTCCTATTTTAAGAATTGACCACATAGTGACATTTGTTTAATTGTTAGCTATAATAAGCGAGAAAAAGATCACGAGGTGATATATAGTGCAAAACCTAGAATGGATGGAATTATTAAAAATTATTTTCTTAAGTATTGTTCAAGGAATTACAGAGTGGTTACCCATTTCTTCAACTGGACACTTAATTTTAGTTGAGGAATTTATTCAATTAAATCTCAATCCAAATTTTGTTGAAATGTTTCGAACTGTTGTACAATTTGGTTCAATTTTAGCTGTAGTCGTCCTTTATTTTAATAAACTTAACCCTTTGGATTTTAAAAAGTCTAGCCAAGAAAGAAAAAATATCTGGGTAATTTGGTTTAAAGTTGCTTTTGCTACCCTGCCAGCAGGAGTTCTGGGCCTATTGATCAATGATTACATGGAAGAGTATTTTAATACTCCTTATGTGGTCGCTGCTGCCTTAATCATTTATGGTTTTGCTTTCTTGTGGATTGAAAATAAAAAGCCAGCTCGTCATGCTAAACAAGTTAATACTCTTAAAAAGATTTCTTTCCCTACGGCTTTTAAAACCGGTCTATTTCAGGCCTTGTCTTTAATTCCAGGTACTTCACGGTCGGGGTCAACCATCCTCGGTGGACTTTTATTAGGAATGGAAAGAACAGTTGCGACAGAGTTTTCTTTCTTTATGTCAATACCTGTTATGTTCGGAGCTTCTTTAGTTAAGTTAAAAGACTTTGGCTTTGCTTTTACTAGTGCTGAACTTGTTTACCTCTTGGTAGGTATGTTTGTTGCCTTTCTTGTTTCCTTAATCGTCATCCGTTCACTTCTTAAATTCATCAAAACGAATGACTTTAAACCTTTCGGTTACTACCGTATTATTTTGGGTGCCGTTGTCATTTTGTATTATTTATTTAAGTAAACTAAAAGAAATAAGAGTTGACCCTATAGTGACCCCAAGAAGTTGGACCAGAAAGATGCGTACATGTTATATGTGCTTGTCTTTCTTATTTTATTGTTTTCTAAGCAGCTTGAAGTGATTGGCGATAAGCAAATCGGGCTCAGCCAGATCAGGCTTTAAGATACAAAATATATACTTCTAACTTGTTTACGTATAAGGACTTATTTTTATTTCAATTTTATGATTGTTTTTATCTTCTTTTGATTCGCATAAATAATAATTTTTTAAGTTGGTCCATCATACTCAAAGCCAATGGAAGCCCAAAAGCTAGACTTTCGGTCTCACGCTTGGACTTCGGCTTTAAAACTACTCATTAACTAAATTCATAAACGTTTGAATTTAATCAATAAGTTTAAGACCCTCTGGTTTAAGTAGATACAGTTGATGACATACCTCTTTTAAATATAAACGATCATGGGAGACGCTAATAATAGTTCCTGGAAATTCGCTTAAAACTTTCCGTATTTTTGGTTGTGAATTCGGAGAAAAATTTCGCGTCGGCTCATCTAAGAAAAGAAGATTCGCTCTCATCAAATCCATTTTTAAAAATAATAATTTTGCTTTTTGTCCTCCTGATAATTCGTTGATAGGGTGAGACATTTCCTCAGGAAGAAAATTCATACTGGCCAAAAAAGTCATTATTTGTGTTAATTCTTCGCTACTTCCTTCCTTAGCAAGTAACTGAATCGGTGTCAAATTCGTATCAACGAATTCACTATGATTTTGAGGCATATAGGCAGGTATAATTCCTTCTCTATCACCATCTTGATTGAATAAAAGCCACATATGCTTTAAAAGCGTTGATTTTCCTACCCCATTAGCTCCCACAATTCCTATTTTATCCTGTCCTTGAACCGTTAGATTAATGTTTGGTGCTAGTAAACGACCTTCAACCTTTAAATTAAAATTGCTTACCTCCATAATCTTGCGCGAATCAGCAATTGGAATGGAGTGGTTAAAAAATATCTTAATTGGGTCTTCAATTATCACTTGCTGACTTCCTTGTTGATGTTCGCGTTCAAGTCTTTTGCCCAATGACTTAACGGTCTTCATCTTTTTCGCTAGTAGTCGTCCGCTTGCTGAATCCTTAGTATGATTTAAACGATGATGCAAAGCTGACTCAAGCCTTTGTTGACGAGCAAACTTTTTAGCATATATTCTTTCATTTTGCTCAAAGTCTTTTTGCTGACTCGCGATCCTCTTATCACGATATAGAAGATAGTCCTTATAAGCTAATTTCGAAACTGTATGACATGGGTCTTTTCTATGCAACAATCGCTCTAAATGAATAATCGAAGTGGCTGTTGATTGTAGTAGCGATTCATCATGTGAAACAAATAATATTGCTTGTTTACTTTCGCTAATAAATTTTTCTAAATACCTTATTGAATCAATATCTAAATCATTAGATGGTTCATCTAGTAGAACTAAATCCGCTTGCTGAGCTGCTATCCTTAACAGTGATAATTTTATTTTTTCACCACCTGAGAGGGATCTCACTATTTGTTCAGAATGTAGTCGCTCCCAATCAAAACCTATTTTCATTCCAAATTTGATTATTTTATTATAATCCATTAAAAAGGGATCTACCTTTGCGAAAAAGAACTTTTCAATACTTAAACTAAGATCTTCCTCCTTCATTTGTTGAGGGAGGTATGCCATTTGACTGAAAGAATTAATTTTTTCGCCTTTAATAATTAGATAGTTACTAAGTGATTCATCATTCATTAACCACTTTAAGATAGTCGTTTTCCCATTACCTTCTTCGCCAATAATCGCTACTTTTTCGCCGGGATGAATAATAAAAGACAAGTCATCAATAATTTTAACGAAATCCTTACGATGGTATAAGCTTAGACTATTTACCTGTAACATAAAAAAACTCCTTTCTACTCTTGTGCCAAAAATCCATTATTAGCAGCTTAGAATAGAATAGAAGTATCCCCTATGTAACATTTGATACTTTCTAAAAAAGTTCACACTAAATAGAAGTCACTTCTACTCATGCTGCTTTCTTAGAAATTGTTCAAATGTAACACTCCTCTTAATAAGTTACTTTGATTAAAGCATATCTTTTTTTAAAATTCAAATTTCACACTCTAAATACTTATACAAAAAGCTTTCCTTAAAAAATTTTAAGAAAAGCTTTGTATGTTATCCCATTGCATTCTCTTTGGTAATTTCAGTCACTCCACCCATATAAGGTACCAATACTTCTGGAATTTTAACACTGCCGTCCGCTTGCTGGTAGTTTTCTAGGATGGCTACAACTGTTCGACCAACAGCTAAGCCAGATCCATTCAAGGTGTGAACATAATTCAACTTGCCTTCAGCGTTGCGGTAACGAATCATGGCGCGTCGCGCTTGGAAAGCTTCTGTGTTAGAGCAAGAAGATATTTCTCGATAGGTATCTTGAGCTGGAACCCAAACTTCAATATCATATGTTTTAGCGGCTGAAAAGCCCATATCTCCAGTACAAAGGGTGATTACCCGATAAGGTAGTTTTAAAGCTTGTAAGATACCTTCAGCATCTTTGACCATAAATTCTAATTCTTCATAAGAACTTTCTGGATGGGCAAATTTAACCATTTCAACCTTATGAAATTGGTGCATACGAATCAGACCTCTAGTATCACGACCGGCTGATCCGGCTTCTGATCTAAATGATGGAGACATGGCGGTAAATTTGACCGGTAACTCTTCCATTGCAATTACTTCATCTCGATAGTAGTTGGTTAGAGGAACTTCCGCTGTTGGGATTAAGACAAATTGACGATCATCACTCAACTCAAAAGTATCTTCTTTAAATTTAGGATATTGTCCTGTTCCAAACATTGACTTTTCATTAACTATATAAGGCGGTATAACTTCGGTATAACCATTTCTAGCCGTATGAGTATCTAACATAAAGTTATAAATAGCGCGCTCCAACCTTGCGCCTAACCCCTTATAGAATACAAAGCGTGAACCTGATACTTTGCCTGCTCGTTCAAAATCAAGAATGCCTAAATTCTCTGCAATATCCCAATGATTTAAAGGTTCGAAATCAAAGTCTGTAATCTGACCCCAACGGCGATTTTCAACATTATCTTCTTCATCTTCACCTATTGGTACTGATTCATGAGGTAAATTAGGTAATCCATGTTCAATTTGAGCCAAGGCAATGTCTAGCTGATTTAAAGTCTCATCTATTTCAGCTATTTCTTGCCCTATAACTTGCATGGCTTGAATCTGTTCATCCACATTTCCTTTATTGCGCTTAATAGTGGCAATTTCTTGCGAAACTTTATTACGGACCCCTTTTTTCTCTTCTACTTGAGTTAATAGAGCTCTTCTTTTTTTATCCAACTCTTTAAATTCATTTAAAATTTCTGTTTTTACTCCGCGATGACTTAATTGCTCAACTACTTCATCCATATGGTTTCTCAAATAGCGCCTATCTAACATCTTAATTCCTCCTTTATGTAATAAAAAAGAGACCTCCGTCTATTTGGGACGAAAAGGTCTCTTGTTCCGCGGTACCACCCGTTTTTAAGAATTGATTTAAATTCTTACACTTGTATCATAACGGCGATGACCGGCTTTATTTATGCTTAGCTTTCATAAAGCAGAATGAATACGTGGATTCACTGAATAAGTGATTAGCTCTCATCAACCGCTAACTTTCTGCTTGACCCTTATTTCAGATACTATTCGTACTAACTATTAAATTTATTATATTAAATAGATTTTATTTGTCAAGCTATTACCATTTAAGTCTTTGAGCCTTTTCAGTATCACGATAATGATGTATGGCTTCCAATCCTTCATAGTTCTGTTGTCTTAGAGCTTCATAAATAATAATATTAGCCGTATTAGATAAATTTAAAGAACGAATATGCTGATCATTCATCGGGATTCTTAAAGATTGATCTTTATGAGCTTGCATAAAATCTTCAGGTAGCCCAGTCGTTTCCTTACCAAAGATAAAAAACTGCTCATCAATCGTTGAATCAGCTAAATTAGCTTCGCTATAAACTCTTGGTGCAAATTTAGAAATCAAGTACAATTTACGATTACCTAAAAACTTCATAAAGGCTGGTAAACTGTCATGGTAAGTAATGTCGACATGCTCCCAATAATCTAGCCCTGCTCGTTTAAGCATTTTATCCTCAGTAGAAAAACCAAGCGGTTCAATCAAATGTAAACTAGTATTAGTTCCTGCGCAAGTTCTCGAAATATTGCCAGTATTAGCTGGCATTAGGGGCTCATAAAGTACGATATGGTTTTTCATCGTTTAACTCCTTTTAGACTTTAACTCTTTTTTATTTTTGAGACGTTCAATAGCTTTTTTCATTTCTTTGATGGTTTCTGGTTCAGATTCCTTCTGCAGTTGGTCATAAATCATACTAATCATCGCTTGATTTTTATCTCTTTGGATTACACTAACAGCATAGGCAGCAGTTGCTCGAATCACTGGTCGTGGATCTTTTTCAATTAATTCAAGCAGATGCGGCAAGGCTGTTCGGTCCCGATAATTAGCCAAAGCGATAATTGCATTTCTTTGCAAGGGCTTCTTGCCTCGCCAAGACCCCGCTAAATGTCCAAATTGTCGTTTAAAGGCTCTATTGCTAAGTGATAACATATTCTTTAATATTGGTTTTACTTCGTCTTGGATAGGCTCCATTTCAGGATGATGATGAAAATCAATGCCCTTGTTATAAGGACATGAAATCTGACAAATATCACAGCCATAAATGACATGAGTCATTTTTCGGCGATAGTCTTCAGCTAAATGTCCTTTGGTTTGAGTCTGATAGGATAAACATTTCTGCGCATTCATCTTACCGTCACCAAAAAGAGCTTGAGTAGGACAGGCTGTCACACAACGATAACAATCGCCACAACCATATGTAACCCTTTGATCTGGCATAAAAGGAATGTTCGTGATAATTTCACCTAAATAAACGTAACTGCCAAATTCTTTAGTGACCAGCAAACCATTACGACCTATAAAGCCCAATCCAGCTCTTTCAGCCACAACCACATCAATCAATTCCCCCGTATCAACCATCGGTTTAAAACGAGCATCAGGAATTTCTGCTTGGATAAGATCAATAACCCTTTGCATACGTTCTGATAAAATATGATGGTAGTCTTCCCCCCAAGAAGCACGAGCAAAACTACCACGACGTTCTTCTTTATTAGAAGCTGGTTCCTTTCTAAAGTTACTAGGATAAGCCAAAGCAATCGAAATAATTGATTGGGCCCCTTCAAAGATTTTTTCAGGATAGATTCTCTCCTCAATGATAGGATGTTCAAAACCAGTGGTATGTCCTTTCGCCTTTTGCTCTCTTAAACTTTCCTCTAAATGGTCAAAAGGTTCCGCTGTCGTAAAACCGATCTTATCCACTCCTAAGTCTTTCAGCGATTTTTTTAAAATGGATTTGACTTTAATAGCCTCTTCTTTTGAGATCAGTTTGTTCAACTCCTATCTAAAAAAAGCACCATAAACGACAAGCGTTTACAGTGCTTCATAATACAAATTTTTACTCTTCTTCTTCGTCTTTAGCACCAATTACTTCAGGTTCTATCACTTCAGTTTCTTCCTCTTCTTCTGGTTCTTCTGTTGGAGCAGAAACTGAAACGATTGTTTCAGTTGAATCTTCTAAGATTTCAACGCCTGCTGGAACTGCTAAGTCAGCAATTGTCTTAGTGTCACCAATTTCCATTCCAGTAACATCAATTTCAAATGAGTTCGGAATAGTGTCTGGTTTAGTTTCGATTTCCACTGTATTAAGTGTTTGTTCCACAATGCCAATTTTAACTGTTTCTTCGTTAATAATGCTTAATGGAACTTCAACAATAATCTTCTGATCAGCAGAGATAGCTTCTAGGTCAACTGAATAGAAAATATCTTTTAAAGCTGCTTTAGAAAAGTCTTTCAAGATTACTTTTTGCGTTTTACCGTCGTAGTTTAAATCAAAAACCGCGTTAGATCCTTCTTTTTTTAGAAGTGATTCGAATTCGCGACGATCAACTAATAAAGAAGTTGCTTCTAATTTTTGTCCATATAAAACTACTGGGATTTTACCTTCACGACGTGCTTGTTTAGAAGCACCGGTACCTGTCTTTGTTCTTAATTCTGCACTAATTGCCATATATAAGAGCTCCTTTATAACTTATTGCATATAGAATGCTAGATTTGCTGTAAATTTTTACACATAAATTATCATATCAAAAACCATCTCACAATACCAGTGTTTTATGACTAGTCTTAGTGATTTTTCTATATAATTTTCTTTTTTGCCCTTATTCTTTTAAAAAAAAACTACAAACTTAATTTATTTATCTTTGGTAGTGGTTTTTCTACTAGTCGTTTTATCTTTTGTTGTTACTTTTTAGCGCTTTTTTTCCTTTTCATAAATATTTGAGGGATTATCTAAATCAATATTTTGTTTATCTTGATTACCTTCTTGAGCAGCCTTAATAAGAGTATAAGTTGACATCTTATAAGCATCACTTGCAATATTTGTTTTATTGGTACTATCACAAGCAGCTAATACAAGAATGGTAATAAGAAATAAACTTAGTCTTAAAAATGGGCTTTTTAATTTTCTAAGTTTTCCTTTCTAATTGCTTGTCTTCTAACTAGTTAAATCTTAGTCAACCCTTGTGCGATTGTCTAGTCAATCCCCTTATTCTAGCTAGTCTAATTTAAAATAAAAAACAGCCAATCTGGCTGAACTCTCTAAAAAGTATTTTTTAAAAAAATATGAGATTTTTTGCTAAAAATCTTTAGCTTTATTACAAATACCGCCGGAGGGAATCGAACCCCCATCGAAAGAACCGGAATCTTCCGTGATATCCATTACACTACGGCGGCCTAACGATTACTTATTATACCAAACTCAAATTGCTAAAAGCAAGAAATAAGCCAATAAAAAAGGACTAACAATTAATGATGTTAGTCCTATTCTAAAAATAAGATTGTAAAAATTATCCACTATTGGTCCATGATTGAACCTTGTCTAGACCTAAGGTAAATTATTGGTGTGGTTGTGCCATCTGGATGAAGACGCTCAATTAAAATCAAACCTGCGTCATTGGCATAATAGATACGGATTGTATCTCCGTTATTCTTTGCCATCTCTTCAACAAGCAAAACATCAGTATAAATTTCTTGACCAATTGTTAGCGAGTCCACCCTACCAATTACTTTTTTCTTAATTTCTTCTTGATAGCCTGATTTAAAAATTGTTCCTTCACTTATATCTACAGGTAGAATGAGTGAAACATTGTCATCTGAAGCATCAGCGGAATACCTCAGGTCTTCCACTACCGTATAATTATCAAAGTAAGCGAGTTCATATAGACCATCGGGCTTAATTTGATAAACGTAGGCTACGGCTTTTGTATCTGTAAACTCTGCGACTTGAAAAACTCCATTTGCATCAGGCATGAATTCCATGATGATATCTTTAGTAAAGTATTCACTTCCATCTCCCACGTATTGATAATTTAAATAATGCACATAAGGAATGAGTTGCTTAAATAGACCGACATCAGGTAGAGGGTCAAAAACAGCTTCATTACTTGTTTCAAAAATTTCTTGACTAGACGGCTCGTCAGTTTGCTCTATCCCTACTTGCTCTTCTGTCGTTTCCTCTTGGCCGTGAACTATTGCTAAAGGATTTAAATTAAAAACCAGGAAAATGCCTAAAAGAGTTAAGAGCAGGTACATTTTTTGAAATTTACTTTTATTCAAATTCATTCTACCTCCCATGTAATTGTTATTATATCTATAATATATCCTTCTTCAACATAACTATTATATCATAGCTAGTTTAAAGGAGGCTTGAGTTAAAATGGAATATTTAATGAAATTAAGCCTGTAACACGCTAATCTTATGAATTTTTTATGAAGACTCATTTTAAGATGTTATTAATAGCGTTTTCTAAAATCCTTATGATATGCTATAGAGACAAGACGTAAGTTAAAGGAGAGAAAAAAATGACAAATTGTATTTTTTGTAAGATTATCAACGGAGAGGTTCCTAGTGCTAAGGTCTATGAAGATGATGAGGTCTTTGCCTTTTTAGATATCACTCAAGTTACCAAAGGACATACTTTAGTCATACCAAAGAAACATGTTAAAGATATTTTTGAGTATGATCCAGAGTTAGCAAGTACCGTTTTTAGTCGAATTCCGAAAATTGCCGACGCCATTAAAAAAAGCATACCAGGTGTTAAGGGCATGAATATTCTCAATAACAATGGAGAAGTCGCCTATCAATCTGTTTTCCATTCACACATTCACCTGATTCCACGTTATCATAAAGAAGAAGGATTTAAATTACATTTTGAAGACCATTCAGATGGTTACACTCAGGATGAATTTCAGCAATTGGCAGCATCAATTAAACAAACAATAGAAAGTGGCGATTAGTATGAAAAATTTCCCACAAGGTTTTCTAACTGGCTTAGCTCTTGGAGTACTAGCGGGGTTAATGAATGCTAAACAATCTGGTGAGAAAACAAGACATCAACTAAAAAAGACTTATAAAGATTTTAAAGTTGATTTCCAACAAGTTGATCAAGACTATGCCCGTTTTCATTCAGCTATTCAGTCGTTGACTGCAGAAGCTAAGCAAACTATGGACTTTATTTCTCATTTAACCAATCAAACTAAACAAAAAGTCATGGATGAAACAGAACCTAGAATAAGAAGAATTAAAGAAAATGTTAAGCAATTAAATGAAGATATTGAGGGAATGTCTTCAGCTAATTTAAACTCATATAAGAATTAAATTCAGGTTTTAATTTATAAAAATTATGATGTTTTTTAGAATTTCTAGCTTATATTATCTTTTCTAATCATTAAGTGTTAAGATATATTTATGCTTATGTTATAGCAAATTATAGTAGAACTATAGGAGTGAAAATTAATATGAAAAAATCAATCCGTACTTGGATTTTAACAGCAGCAAGTGTCGCACTTGTTGCATTGCCGAATTTAACAAGCGTTTCAGCTCAAGAGGGTGTAATTGCCACTATTGGAGAGACAACTATCACTGCTGAAGATTTTTATCAAGATATGAAAGAACAATTTGGCTCTACTGCTCTACGCTCAAAAATTATTGAAGCTGTTTTAATTGAAAATGTAGAAGACGCTGAAGGAGCTAAAACAAGAGCTGCTGAAGAAGTTCAGTCACAAATTCAAGAATTGGGTGGAGAAGAGGTATTCCAACAATTCTTATCTTACCAACAATTAGGTAGCGCTGAACAATATGAATACCAATTATATATCCGTAATCTTTTACAAGAAATTGTTGAAGGTCGCATCGATATGTCAGATGAAGCCATTCAAAATTTCTATGATAATGATTACCAACCAATGATGGAAGCACAGCATATTCTAGTTGATACGGAAGAAGAAGCTTTAAATGCTATTGAACGCATCAATAATGGCGAAGAATTCGATACCGTTGCTCAAGAATTATCTAAAGATGGTTCTGCAGAAAATGGTGGATTATTAGCCCCTTTCTCGCCAGGACAAATGGTTCCAGAATTTGAAGAAGCAGTTAAGTCTTTAGCTAATGGAGAAATGACGAGCGAACCTGTTCAATCTGAATTTGGCTACCACGTTATTAAAACAATCAACAATGGTGAAAAGAAACCATTAGAAGAGAGTAAAGAAGAAGTAGTTGAAGCATATAAACAAAGTAAGTATGCTGACTCTAACTTTACCTATGGAATTGTCGGAGAGCTTATTAAAAACTCTGACTTAAAGATTGAAGATCCTGAATTAAAAAATGCAGTGGATGATTTAATCAATTTAGCTGACCAACCAGAGGATGCTTCTGCTGAGGAAGTACCTGCTGCTGAAGAGGCTCCTGCTGAAGAGGCTCCTGCTGAAGAAGCGCCAGCCGAATAGAAACTATTTTAAATATAAAAAGGTTGAGGAAAATCCTCAACCTTTTTTGTTTTACTGTATTAAAATATTAAAGCGTTTCACGTGATTTTTGCTCTTTAATTAAGTTATTAACTTCTGCCATCAATGCTTTCGGCAAGTCTTTAGTATCCATTAATTCATTATGAACAATAAAGTGTTCAAGTTCATAAAGATTTATAATCCATGGAGCTACATCCTCAGCATTGGCTTCTTCTCTATCAGCAAACCAATATTCAAAAGTAAAGAGCGTAGTATCATTTTCTCCAGGATCAATTGTTAGAACCATATCGTCATTTTTCCATAAATAGGCCAATAAATGTCCTTCTTCAACATCTGTTAACATCAAATGATGCGCTTGTCCATTTCTTGTTACTTTAAATGACCCACCTGGTTTGCAGTCAATCATCCTCATATCTGACTTCCACTTAGATAAGTATTCATTATCAGTCCAATGGTTCCATACTGCTTCCGGAGTTGCATTAATTTCTCCTTCAAAGAATAGAGAAAAACCAAGATCAGTTTGAGGGTTTTCTACTTGTTCATGGTGACAACCACATCCATGATGGTAGTTATGTTCTGCATGATGATGGCATCCACATAAGTGCTCAGAGTTCGATTTAGAATGATTAACTTGGCATTGACCCTCATGATTAGACCCATGATTTTTGCAATTACATTTCTTTGGATTGCTATTATCTGTCATTTATTTGCCTACTTTCTGAAATTTGGTTTATAAAAACTACGACGATCCAATGGGAAAATTTGAGCACTTTCTTGACCTTCTTGTGTCTTATCTAAAACAGACAAAATCATATTAACAGTAGCATCTAAATTATCAATATGGTGAAGAATTTCTGCTTCAAGAATACGCGGTTGAACAGGACTACCATATTCCAATTTACCATGATGTGCTAGTACAACGTGCTTTAATAAAACAACGGCTTCTTTATTAGGATCAATACCAATTTGTTGACATACTTGTTCAATCATTTCTGACATAATGACGATATGACCTAACATTTTACCTTTAAAAGTATATTCGGTTGAGATAGCTCCAGATAGTTCAATTGTTTTGCCGATATCGTGAAGTATCAGTCCACCAATAAGTAGGCTAGAATTTATTTGCGGATAGATAGCCAAAAGTGCTCTAGCAATTTTCAACATAGAAACAGTATGATAACTTAAACCGCCTGCCATTGCATGATGGTTTCTTTTAGCAGCTGGATAGCTGTAAAAAGCTTCTTCATGTTCACTCAAAATTTTTCGCACAATTCGATTAATATTCGGTTCTTGAATGAGAAATAAAGCGTCATTAATCTGTTCTTTTATATCATCAATTTTCATAGAAATTCGTTCAACATAAAGTGTTGGATCGTTGGGTTCTCCTTCTTCAGCTAAACGAAGTGCTTTAATTTTTACTTGAGGACTTCCTTGATAAGTATCCCGATTAGCTCTCAGAAAAACAACCTTACCGACTTGGAATTTGTTAATTTCTTCTTCAGTAGCAGACCAATACATACCATCCATGGATCCAGAACGGTCTTGAAAACGGAAGGCAATAAATGGTTTGCCATTTCTAGCGGTTCTCACATCTGCTGCTTTAATAAGAACATAAATTCCAAATTCGTCTCCTTCATTAATCTCATATAATAAACTCATTTAGCTCTCCTCCTGGGTTGAATTCGTTTCTATTAGCTCGTCTAAGTTAATCATCGAATCAATCGCTAATGTATCCGCAGCCATTTGATCAAAAGTAAAGAATAAAACTTGATGATTTTGACTGATGGTCTCTAAAACTTTATACATGCTTGCTTTACGTATTTCGTCGAAGTTCACAAAAGCATCGTCGATTATGATAGGCATTGATACCATTGAAGAGGCATTCACTATAAAAGCTAAACGTAGAGCGACATATAATTGCTCCAAGGTTCCTTGCGAAAGTTCATGGGGTGAAAACAGCACATCTGAAAACTGTTTAACTTTGATTCCGGTTTTATTCAATTTAATTTGATCATAACGCCCATAGGTTAATTTAGAAAAAATTTCATTAGCCATTTTATTCATTTCAGGAATCGGATTATCCATTCCTTGTCTTAATGTTTGATAGATTAAATCGACAGCAATTTTTTTCTTACTCCACTCTTGAACATATTTAATGATTTCTGCTTTCTTATCTTCCAGTTTTTGTTGTAAGACTTGATAACTTCCATCTTGCTCAAGCTGATTTAAAGCCACTTCAATATTTGCACGCTGATATTGATGAGGTTGTACACGACTTTTATTAAGCGTTAATTCATTTTGAACCTTATTATATTGATTGATTAATGACTGTTTACTTTCGATAGCTGACATCTCATTTTCATAACCCCTAATCTGCTCACTATACAAGTGACGTTTTTCTTTGAGTTGCTGAATTTGATTATTGGCTTGAACTTTTTGTCTAAAGTCAACTTGGTCAAAGGAGTTTGTTGATTGATAAATTGATTCAATGATTTCTTGCTGCTCTTGTAGATGTTTTTTCTCTTGAGCAATAATATCTTGAGCATTTCTTATACGTTCCTCCATCGCTTTACCACGTTCCACTTGACGGGCGATTGAAACTTCAGTTTCTTCAACGTGGTGTATAAGAACCTTGATACTTTGATCTCCCAAAGGAAAACGCTCAAGTAGTGGAGCGATTTGTTTGCGCCATTTGGCAATCTCGACATTGAGGTCATTTCGCTCTTCTTCATATTGTTGACGAATTGTTTCAGCTTGAAAGTACTCTTTAACCGGATTCGATTTAAGAACAATTTCTGCATCTGCAGTTGGATAAAAGCCTAAGGCAACTAACCATCGTTGCTGCTCTTGTCTTTTTCTGACTAAGTTTTCTTCAACCGATCGAAGATTGGCTTCTCGTTGATTGATGTCTTGACCTAGTTCTTGACTTCTATCTTGATAATGGCGCTCTTTTCTTTGTAATTCAGCCATTTTCTCAATTGCTGGCGAGGAATGAAATTTCTTTTTATATTTTAGATGCTCAAAGAAGACATAAGCGGTTGAAAGTATACCTAATCCGATTAAAATCAAAGCAATCCAACGGAAATTCGCCCCTGTCTGATTAAGTAAATGATAAATACCCATTGCTAGTCCTAAAATGATTGAAAGAGCCCCTATAAGATAATGCCTAATATTTGTAGCTTGTTGTAATTGAGCTCTTTCATTCATACGCATACTTTCTAGTTTTGCGTGCTGCTGTCTAACTGTGACAGAGTAGGTTTGCAATTCTTTTCGCTGATCTAGGAAAACTTTTCTCTCTGCTTGAATAGAATCTTTTTGTCCTTCAAAATCATCTATGGCCGCTTGAATTTCGTAACCTTGCTCGATTTCACGGTCAAACTCTGAGGACTTCTTTACTTTTTCAGGATAAAACTGTCCTTCACGAGCCAGTCGAGCCATAGTATTGGTTTGTTCTTGAATTCTTTCTAAAACGTGTTCTAAACGTAAATCCACCTTTTTAATATGGGCGGTATCACTTGACCATTGTCTCCTTTGGTCTTCGTGGTTTTTTCCCCAATTTAGACGGGTTAGGGTACTCATTTCATTGTTTAAATTGTGAATACGCTCTTGCATTTGTTGTATAGTCTTTTGACTATCATTTTTGGTCCGAACAGCCTCTTCTAATTTTTCTGGCATATCCTTATCCATTTTAGTAAAAACTAATTGCTCTAACTCTCTTTGAGCGACGAGGTCTTTTTGATAAATATCAAACCTTGTCATCAACTGATCCAATTGTCTTTGCTTTTCTTCTAAATCATGAATAGACTGATTAAGACCTTCAATTTGATCTATTTCAGCTTGCTGTTGGTCGAACAGGTCATCATACTTCGCCATATTTTGCTTCATTTTCTCAATGGATTGACTAAGTTCTTCAAATTCCAATAACGCTTGATTAAGTTTAGGATTTTTCCCCTTTAATTTATAAAGTTGCCCCAGATCTTTTTCGAAATATTTAGCCACAGAAAGAAATTTATCTGATCCAACCGTTCCGATTGATAGGAAATAATCACCCAATTTTTCTGCATCAACATTTGACAGTTCCTGCAAATTTTGCAGTGAAAAGGCATAAAAGGAGTCAAAGAGGTTTTCATCTAATCCACTTAAGATTTGATCTAACACTAGTTGTTCAAGCTCATGCCCTTTTGTATCTGTTAAAGTTAGACCTCTATTAGTTCTTTCCACCCAAATATCTCCATGGCTAGTTTCTTTTAAAAGAATTCTGCCCCCATATACTTCACTAAGTTTGGGTTCATAGCGATTAATTTGATTGACCCGTCGATGTTTAGAAGGAAATCCGAAAAGAATACTTCGAATAAAAGATTGGAGTGTTGATTTCCCAGCTTCGTTCTGACCAAAAATCAACTGTAATTGATCATCTAAATCAAAGCGTTGATTAACCCATTTACCGTATCCATAGATATCAAGGGTGCTAATCTTCACTATCAATCGCCTCCTTAAATTCAAATCCGATTGCTTGAATCATTAACTCTTGTGCTGATCGAATAGATTCCTTCTTCAATTCTTCATCCAATGATAAATCTGACATCCTTTGCTTAATAATTGGGTGGTCAAATAATTCTGCTAGACTTTCATGATATGCTTTACCTTCTTGCATATCTTGACAAGCCGCTTGGAAGCTAGTTTTTAATGTTTTATCATATTCGAAGGCATCTAATACCATTTGACGCTCAAGCTTTACCCTAACAATAATCGCGAATTTTTCGATCGACTGGGGTTCAGTGAGTATCGATTCAACCTCACCTTTTTCAATTTGTTCTTGTATATCGATTGGCAAACGTTGTGCATTTTTTAAAGTTAAAGAAATAATCTTCGAAGGTAGGCCCTTATCAACCTCATCTTTAAAGTTATTGACTAAGGATTCTATCGCCCATAACAAATCATTAACTTGCCAGTTTTCCTGACACTCTATGATTTCATCTCTCCATTCAATTTCAGCTAAATGAATAAATTCAGATTTTACCTTTTGATCGACTTCTAAGGTGACTAAATAGGCTCCCTTGTCGCCAATCTCCAGGCGATTTCTACCTTGAGGACTACCAGCATATTGAATAAGCGGGAATGTGGATAAAGTATTTGCCTGATGGATATGTCCAAGAGCCCAGTAATCATAATTTTTTGAGATTAGTTGCTCCAATGTAAAAGGAGCATAATTTCCCTTTTGCGTCGTACTTAACAATTCCCCGTGATATAAACCTACGGTAAAGTCCGTTTCATTGTTTTTTGCAGGGAATTCTTGGGCCTTGGATTCATGAATCCAACGTTTATTATAAGAAAAACCATAGAAGCGACAAGTTTGATTATCATTTGTCTTTATATCGATATGGTCAATCGACTCATCTTTAAAGACGTAAACATTTTCAGGATATTGCATCAGTAAGCGTTGGTTATTAAGAAAGTCATGATTCCCATGACAAATAACCACTGGGATTTCTGCTGCTTTCAGTCGTTCTAATTCTTTTAAAAAAGCATGTTGAGCATAAATTGTTTGTTTTTGAGTATCATAAATATCTCCTACAATAACAACAGCGTCTACATCTTCTTTAATAGCGTATGAAACGCCTCGATGGAATGCCTTATATGGAGCTTGGATTAGAACTTCTTGTAAGCTAGGGTATTGTTTTTGCATTCCAGCAAAGGGGCTATCTAAATGTAGGTCAGCAAAATGCATGAAACGCATCTCGGTCTCCTCTCTCCAAAATAATTGGTTGATAAAAGCAACTGAAAGAACCTCGAAAGATAATTGTTCGATGGCTTCCAGTTGCCAAATTCAAATTTATTCAGTTGGCGCTTGATATAAGTCTTGTAGTGGCTTGGTAATAATTTGATTGATTTCTTCCATTAGAAATCCGAGTTGTTGTTCGTTTTCCATTAACTTCTTAATTGAAGGGTTTTCCATTACTTTTGCATACAAGTTTTGAACTTCTGTGATTTTCTCTTCACTCGGCTGTTCAGTCATTGTCTGAAGTGACTGTGAGACCTGACGAAACTCTTCAAACAACTGATTGCTTTCAGGATCTTTCTTTATTTCTTCGAGTGCCGATTTTACATTCAAATAAGCTGGCAACTGTCGTAATTCGCGTTCTAAAGTGTTAGCTGTATCATAAATATTAATGTTCATAATAACCTCATTTCTATATGATAATAGTATCAATTTTTAGTCTTTTTTTCAATCAAACTGAGGTGAAAGCACCCATTTTTATTGGGCGTTTTTTAAATGGGTAGGTCTAAGTTTTCGATCCAATTGATAACCTCTTGTGTTTTTTCACTACTAAAAGATTTAACCTTTTCCCATAGATTACTTCCGTTCTCTTTAAGTGTTGAAAAAAGTTCTCCGTCAAAGTTGAAATCAACATTTTCCAACCAATCACCACCCATTTTACCATTGGTATCTGCTTCCATTTGCGAAGCGTAGCTGACATCAAATGGTGTTTGTGGCGAGTATGCCATCATGTAAGAAGTTTGACTATTAAATAATCTCCCCATGCCAGTTGGCATAATTTCATCCAAATTAGCACTTTCTACGTCATCCAGACCAATCCATGTCGCTATCGCAAAATCTGGGGTATAACCAACCATCCAACGGTCTCGCGTTTGGGTTGAACCGTCTGATACTTCAGTTGTTCCTGTTTTACCAGCAATCAAACCTGTATTAGGGCCTGCGCCATATCCAGTACCATTGCCACCATATGTATCTAACATCATGCTGGTCATATCTGCGGCAATCGTTTTGGTCATGATTAAGTGACGTTTAGGTTTTTCGTTATCATATACAACTTTCCCAGAAATATCTTCAATTCGTCGAATAAAGTAAGATTCATTTCTTATTCCCTTATTAGCAAAAGTCGCATAAGCTGAGGCTAATTGCACAGGGCTTACTCCTGTCGAAAAAGCCCCTAAGGCCAAGGTCAACTGCTGGTCTTGTTGGGGAACTTCAATACCAAATTGATGCAGTTTATCGACTGCGGTTTGAATTCCTAATTTATCTAGTAAATAAACAGCGGATGTATTTTTACTTTGTGATAAAGCATAGTATAAGGGGACTTCTCCTCTAGGATCCGTTTGACGATTAAAGTTTTCTGGAGCAAATTGATCCTTACCATAAGCCTTAACAACATCAGGAACCATCGAATGCATATTAAATCCATTCTCAAGAGCTGGTAAATAAACTGCTAAGGGCTTAATGGTCGATCCAGGAGCACGATACATATCGCTAGCACGGTTAAAGCCGCGATAGACATATTCTCCTCTTCCTCCATAAATTGCCATAATTCCCCCAGTACGAGTATCAACTATCGCACTTGCGCTTTGAACAATCGGCGCATCATATGCCCCATCATTAAATAAATAAGCATTCTCTTGATAAGCGTTATTAAGACCTTGTTGAGCATTGATATCTAAATTAGTATAAATTCGATAGCCCTTGGACATAAGGTCTTCTTCAGGGATGTTTACCTTACGAATAGCTTCATTGATCACCGCATCAAAGTAAAATGGATATTCATGTCCAGAACTGGCTGGAACATAATTGTCTAAAAGAGGTATAGACATTGCTTTGTAATCCTCTGCGTTAGAAAATGAGATAACCCCTTCATCAGCCAAAAGATCAGCAATGACATTTCGTCGGTCAATAGCTGCTTGATAATCATCAATTGGATTATATAAGGAAGGACCTTTTAAGATACCGGTTAGAACCATTGATTGATTCTGATCTAATTGGTAAGCATTAATGCCAAAGTATTTTTGAGCCGCATCTTGAATGCCCCAGACTCCATTACCAAAGTAGGCATTGTTTAAATACATTTCAAGAATTTGATCTTTTGAATAAGTTTTCTCAATTTCAAGTGCTAGAAACAATTCTTTTAATTTACGTTGAAAAGTTTGATCCAAGCTGAGAAAAGCATTTTTAGCTAATTGCTGTGTTAAAGTGGAGCCTCCCCCACCAGAAGTATTGCGATTAATAACTAAACGCAAAAAAGCTCGACCAATTCCAATTGTATCGAATCCATTGTGATCATAAAAGCGCTTGTCTTCAGTTTTAACAACTGTTTCTTGCATTAAGGGAGATATCTCATCTAAGGTCACATAGCTTCCTTTTTGCGATAAGAGTGTACCTACATATTGATCTTGCTTGTCATAGATTTCTGTTTTTGTTTGCAGGGAATCTTGCAGTTGTTTAACATCAGTCGTTTTCGCAATAAAAACCAAATAAGAGGTTAAGAATAAGGTAAGTGATAAAGCAATAAACACTAACCACTTCCATCCTCGGTAATAGCGCCAAATATTTTTGATCCCTTGAAATATTTTATGTTTACTCGATTGCATTTTAAATTTCTCCATTTAATCATTCACCTACTTTGTTAATTCTATCCTAGACAGAATTATATCGACCGCCTTCCAACTAAAGGCCGAGGTCAATCTTTTTATTAAATTATACTAAATGATTAAGAAAATTTATGAAAGATTGTATGACTTTTGCCTAAGTATTCAAATAGCCATCTAACTGATGTCTCAATGAAACATTTTTAGAAGGCTAATAATTGAAAATTAATTAAATTCTATAAATTGACAGATGTATTTAAAAGTTCATCATAAACAGCTTTATATGCTTTAGCAGGTGCAGTCCAAGAGAAATCTTTACCCATGGCTTGCTTCACTAACTTCTGCCAAACTTCCTTTTGATTAATATAAATATCTAAGGCCATATTAATGGTAAAAAGTAAATTGTCGCGGTTAAAACCTTTAAATGAAAAACCGGTTCCCTGGCCAGTATATTTATTATAAGCTTCGACAGTATCTTTTAAGCCTCCTGTCTCATGCACCAGAGGCAGTGTGCCATAGCGCATGGCAATCATTTGCGAGAGACCACAAGGTTCAAAAGCAGATGGCATCAAGAAAATATCGCTGGCAGCATATATTTGCTGAGCCAGTCCAAGATCAAATTGAATGCAAGCTCTCAGTTGATCAGGGTATTTCTGCTCGAAATAGCGAAATGAATCTTCAAAGTGTTGGTCTCCAGTACCTAAAATAACCATTTGAACATTTTGTTGCAGTAAATCATCCATAATTTGCTCAACTAATTGCAAACCTTTTTGGTCTGTCAGCCGGCTGACGATTCCAATTAAAGGGATCTGATTATCTTGTTTAAGAGTAAGTTGCCTTTGAAGGTAGCTTTTTACTTTAGCTTTGTTTGAAAGATCTGATTGATCATAATGATAAGGCAAATAGCTGTCTGTCTTGGGATTATTGATTTCTAAATCGATTCCATTAATAATTCCTTTAAGTTTCCATTCATTTCGCCTTAATACTGCATCTAAACCTTCACCAAATTCTGGAGTTAATATTTCTTGAGCGTAGGTCGGACTGACCGTTGTTACTCGATCGGCAAAGTTAATACCACCCTTAAGGTAATTCATATTGTTGTGGTACTTCAAACCATCGTCGGTAAAGGTATTAAAGCCAGTGCCAAAGACATTCGAAAGCATGGATGCATCATAAATCCCTTGAAAACGTAAATTGTGAATAGTGAGTACTTTTCGAATGTTTTTTAAGGATTCCTTCCAGTGATAACGATCGATTAAAAGAGCGGGTATCATAGCCGTTTGCCAATCATTGCAATGAATAATTTCTGGTATCCAATTAATTACTTCCAGCATTTCAATGATAGCAGTTGAAAAATAGGCAAAGCGTTCGCCATCATCCCATTCTCCATATAAAGAAGCGCGATCAAAATAAGCCAAATTATCAATGAAGTAATAGGTTACTCCATGGTCCTTCAATTGCTTAATTCCACAGTAGACATTTCGTTGCCCCAGTTGGAAACGAAAATGTGCAATTTCTTCTAGCTGTTGCGCATATTCATTAGCCATTTGACTATAGAAAGGAAGCACCACACGAACATCAAGCTCGGGTTCCTTCGCTAACTCTTTTGGCAATGCAGAAGCGACATCTCCTAGACCTCCTGTTTTAAAGAAAGGAGCCGCTTCAGCTGAGGCATAAAGTATTTTCATTTAAATCCTCCTAATCTACCCTTGCATCCACAATTTCATTTTTAGCTTTTACAATTAATTTATCAGGGCGTCCACGAATCACTGTGCCGGGCTTAACCACGACATTTTTATCTAAAATGGCGTACTCTACTGTGGCTCCCTCTCCAATTTCAACCCCTTGTTGAATAATTGAATTTCTCACACTAGCATTCTCCCCAATTTGAACTCGCCGATTAATTAAAGAGTCGATTACTTCACCGTAAACGGTCGTTCCAGTTGCTAAAATTGCATTTCGCACATAGGAACGCTCATGGTAATAGGTTGGAATTCCATTTTTGGATTTGGTACGAACAGCCTGATCCGTATGGAATAAAGCTGCAAAGGATAAATGGTTTAACATGTCCATATTGGCTTGATAGTAGGCTTCTACCGTATTAATATTTGCGGTATAACCAGTATATTCATAAGGATGAATGCTATAATCCAATAAATAAAACTGAATAAGATCATCTATTTCAAGATACTGCTCTTCTCTATCAGCTCGGTCAATTAAAGCTAAAAGAATGTCTACAGATAGAAAATACATATCTAAGCTGGAACTAACGGATGCAAGAGCGGGTTTTTCTGAGTTAGGTAATAGATCGACGATATTTTTTTCTTCATCAAACGCAACGATGCGTTCGTTGGGATGGTCCATCCCTATAGTCGATGCAATCACATTTTTATAAACTAAAGTTACATCTTTCTTACTTCTAATGTGCGATTGACGTAAGTCATTAATATTTAAATTAGCGATAATCTTCGATCCAGATACAAAGACATACTTAGCTTTCGATCTTTCTAAGAAGATTCGATGATTATAATAGTAGTCTTCATGGTCGTTCTCTCGATGATAACGCGCCTTCCAGTCTTGTTGAGAGAAGGTGAAAATACCTCCTCTAATCCGTGAATCAAGATTCCATGAGGCTCCTGAGCGGATATGATCATACAGAGAGCGTCCGGACTCACCAATAAACATAGCCACCGATTGAACTTGAGCGTAAGAAAGAGAAGATAAAATAAAATCAATAATGCGATAACGACTCGCAAATGGCAAAGCTGCGATAGGACGATTATAAGTTAAAGGATATAGAGGTTGATTGTCTTCTGTTAAATTTAAAATTGCACAAGTCTTATGCTGAACCATTTAATTCTTCCTTTCTATCTGATCGCCAAAACCGACAACTGCAATGTCTCTTTCTGTTCCAATCACCATTGCTCCATCTGCTATTCGAGCATTCTCGCCAACAATTGCATACTCAATTCGACAAGATGCTCCAATCCTAGCATTAGCCATGATCACTGAATCGGTAATCTGAGAATCCAGCCCCACCTTTACGTTTTCGGAAAGAATAGACCGGTGAATTTCTCCTGATACATAACATCCATCAGTAACAAAGGAATCATAGATCGCCGCATGGTCCGTCACTACTTGCGGAGGTAGAACCGGATTATTCGAGTAGACACGCCAATCAGGATTGGAGTGATAGAGTGGGTGATCTTGATTCAAAATCTCCATATTTGCTTCCCATAAGGATGAAATAGTTCCCACATCTTTCCAGTAACCGTCAAAGGCATAAGCATAAGATGCTTCATCATTGGCTAAATAAAGTGGAATAACGTGTTTACCAAAATCTTCTAATTGATTATCTTGATCTTGATCTTCAATTAAATAGTTACGTAATTTCTGCCAATTGAAAATGTAGATCCCCATTGAAGCCAAATTTGATTGTGGCTGATCAGGTTTTTCCTCGAATTCAACGATACGATCATTTTTATCTGTGTTCATAATTCCAAAGCGTGTTGCTTCTTTGATAGGCACAGGTTTCACAGCAACTGTTAAAGAAGCGCCTTTTTCTTTATGAAAATCTAACATCTTTGAATAATCCATTTTATAAATATGATCTCCAGATAAAATTAAAACATATTCTGGATTAACAGAATCGATATAGGTTATGTTCTGATAAATAGCATTTGATGTCCCTTTAAACCACTTTTCTCCATCAGTGGATGAATAAGGTTGTAAAATAGTTGTGCCACCACCGCTAGCATTAAAGCCCCAAGCCTCCCCATTAGCGATATGACCATTTAATTCTAGAGGTTGGTACTGAGTAATGACCCCCACTTTATGAATGTTAGAATTTGCACAGTTACTTAAAGCAAAGTCAATAATACGATACCTTCCTCCAAATGGCACTGCGGGCTTAGCAATCTGCTTGGTCAAAACGCCCAACCTACTTCCTTGACCTCCGGCTAGTATCATCGCAATCATTTCATCTTTCATTTTAGCGTTTGGATACTAACTGCTTAGCATCCTTCTCCTTTCTATCTTGATGCAAATTTATATGTTCAATAAATTGAACGGATAAAGCTGGAACTTCAATCAAACAACAATAATCTTGCTTACAACAGCTTTTATTTTTTGCTTGGTAAAACTTTTGCCAATTTTGTTGATAACCTGCAAATTGATCTGCTTGACTATTAAGATAGACAAGAAAATCTCCACTTTCAGGGACACCTAATTCCACATCATAATAATGATTTTTTGAAAAATTAATCATTATCACAGAGTATGATTGTTTGTTTTTAGACCAACGAATAAAACTTAGCAATCCTCTCTCTAAATCATCCGCATCCAAAACTGTTATTCCTTCTGGATGATGATCCAATTGATAAAATTCTGGCCTATTTAAGCCAATCTTATTGATAGTTCGCATAAACGCTTGATATTCACTATTATATTCTTGCTTTAGTCCTTGCCAATCTAATTCTTCATAATAACGCCACTCTATAAATTGTCCCAATTCATTACCCATAAAATGAAGTTTTTTACCAGGTTGAGCTAACATATAGGCATGTAAAAGTCTCAAATCAGCAAATTGATCATAGCGACTACCTGGCATTTTAGCTAGCAAGGATTTTTTCCCATGAACAACCTCATCATGAGAGAAAGGAAGTAAGTAACGTTCTTTAAATTGATACATAAAAACAAAAGTAATGAGACGTAATTGAGCTGGCCTTTGATTGTAAGGAAGTTGGAAAAACCGTAAGACATCATTCATCCAACCCATATTCCATTTATAATCAAAACCCAATCCTCCATGAGCAATATCCAAAGTTATTCCGCTAGATGAAGTGGCTTCTTCAGCAATCATATAAACCTCAGGATAGTAATCTTGAACCCATTGATTCATTATGCGTAAGAAATGATAGCCTTCAAGGTTGTCATTTCCTCCATATTTATTAGGCGTCCAGGGACCTTGATCAAAATCGAGATAAAGAATATTTGAAATAGCATCTGCTCGAATACCATCCAAATGAAATTCAGACAGCCAATAATTTAAATTTGAGATTAGAAAAGATTGTACCTGTAATTTTCCAAGGTCAAAATTTAAACTACCCCAGCTAATATTTTTAGCTCGTTGAGGATCTGCATACTCATAACAAGCCTGACCATCAAAATATGCCAAAGCATTCGCATTTTGATTGAAATGACCAGGTACCCAATCAAGAATGACACCAATGCCTTCTTGATGAGCATAATTAACGAAATATTTAAAATCTTCATTACTTCCATATTGACCAGCGACTGCGTAATAGCCGGTTACCTGATAGCCCCAAGAAGGAGCATAAGGAAAGGCAGTTAGAGGCATAAACTCAATGTAGTTATAACCCATTTCTTTAACATAAGGAACTAAACTGTGAGCTAACTCTTTAAAAGAATAAGATCTTCCATCGGGATGCTGTCGCCATGAACTCTGATGAACTTCATAAATTTGTAAAGGACTGTCAAATTTATCTTTAGCCTTGCGTGCTTTTAGCCACTTTTGATCATTCCATGGGAATGGTGTGAGATCTTCGATAATCGATGCATCTTGAGGGGGGGTTTCAAATCGCATAGCGTAAGGATCAATTTTATATTCAATGTGATTATTTCCATGATCCATTCCATATTTATAACAATGTCCTGCTTGAGCGTTTTCAACATATAGACTCCATACACCGCCATCAAGTTTTTCCATCCATAGATTTTTCCAATTAGAAAAATCGCCTTGTAAATATACCTGCCAAGCATTGGGTGCCCATACACTAAACTGATAACCTTTTGAATTTGACTGAACCTGCTTGGCACCTAAAAAATGATAGGCTTGGTCATGCAATTGTGTTGAAAACTTTTCTATTTCTTTGTTTAAGCTACTTCGATCCAAGGAAAATGTCATTGGCAACCTTCCATTCTTATAATTGATAAGTTTGAGACGGACTATTAAGTGAATTGGGTAACTTGTTCAATTACCAATATTGTAACGGAACGCCCTCTAATTTAAAAGAATAATCCCATGACAAAGCCCATTTTAAAGTCAAAATGATATGTTCATTAATATTGAAATTAATTAGTTATAAATATTAAAAATTTAAGCTCTAAAACTCTTGTTTTTTAAATTCATACAAAAAAGCCTCTAACTGACTGAATTTCAGAAAGTTAAAGGCTCTTTTATAAGGGACACTCCATAAGAGTGTCGGTGAGTAACTAGTACTCACGAATCGCAAAATATCCTAAGATACTGCAAGTTGCAGTTCACAGCTCCAACTTGCTCTGTCGCCTTCCTGGCTTGAGCTCTTAGCTCTAGACAGCTTGCTTCCAATCTACCAGATTGTATTCGACTCATCGCATGTATAAATCTTACCATAAGCAACGGGCATAGACAAGCTTATACTGCTAAGTTTTTATTATCCATCACTTCCAGTCGATAGCAGTCTATCAAATAATTTTATAACATATGACACTTTACGAAAGGCTCTATTAAAGCGTTTATGTTTATTTAGAACATACAAAAATATACACTACTATATACTTTTTGCCCCTTTTTTGCCCCTTTTTATCTCATAATTTTTTAAAATAATTACAACTTTTCTTGTAAAAAGTATTGACTACTACGATTAATCGGAGTATAATAAAGACAGTTAAGAAATACAAAAAAAGAAAGAGGTAATTGAAATGACACAATTTGAAATGAATAAAAAGGCAGCAGAACTATTGGAAGAACTAAAAACAGCGAAGCATGATATAAGCTACACAATTATAGACGAGTTTGGATCCCCATTAAAAATGAACGACACAGGCAATCTTTATGACATATACGCATACGAAGATTTTTACGGAGTTTACACAAATGAATATCGTGTCGACAGTAGAAAAAACGATGATAACGAAATTGAAAAAGCAATCGCAAAAGCGTTGGAAATGGGGTCTCTCATTAAACGCGAGGAGTTATTATAAAATGTGGAAATCATTCACCATCAACGCACAAAATATTAAAGTAGATACGGGCAAAGCGGTTTTAATCGCGATGCCCAAATCTTCTGAATTTAAAGGGTTTAGCTTTTGGCATCCTGAAAAATTGATTCGTGATCATGGTGGTAAAGGATATTGGAAGTCTTTAAGTTACACCGAAACATGGGAATTTAAGTTATTTAAATATGGCAAACGTCGACAGATATTAAAAGAACTAACGGCCACCGTTGAAGATATGGAAAAAGCATTTGCTTCATCGCAGGTCAACAATAATTCCTCAGATTATTATTTGGAGGTTTCTGAACCAGTTAAAATTAATGCACGTGTGGAGGTAGATGAATCATTAATCAAACAATAGTACAACACGAGGCCTACCTTAAATTTAACCGTTTAAAGGTAGGCGCTTTGTTTATGAAGCAAGGAACGGGGAAAACACGAGTTGCAATTGAACTGGCAAATTCCACCGACGCTGATTTAATCGTTTTTATTGTCCCCCACGCTCTAAAAACAAATCTTTTAGAGGAGATAGATAAATGGGGCTTATCAAAAGATTATTTAATTGAGTCTTATCAAGGAGTCTCAATGAGTGATAATCGGTATATGAAATTATTAGAAAAAATGCAGGATAAAAGGTGCATGGTTATTGCAGACGAGTCTATGTTTATTAAAAATGAGCAGTCTAAAACATTTCAACGAATGATAAAAATCAGAGACTTGTCAGAGTATCGATTGATTTTAAACGGCACACCGATTAGTAAAGATGAGTGGGACTTGTATAATCAAATGGAATTTTTAAGTCCTCGAATCCTAAAAATGACCCGTAAAGATTTCTTAAAAACGTTCTTTACTCACGTTAAATACAAACGCAAAAACGAAAAGCCGAAAGAATTTTATAAATTTAGCAAGGTTAATGTCGATTATTTAAAACGACTAATTGAACCTTATACTTTTTATGTGGATCTAGATTTTAAATTAAAAGAAACGAATCATTCTATCCAAATTCAAGGTGCTGTCGATAGACAGTATCAACTCGCTAAAAACACTTTGCTTGAGAATTTAGCGCTGGGGGAAGATTTTATCGTTAAGGCATTAAGGAATATGGAGGTTATCATTTTTAATGACGATCACCGTCTCAACGAAATCGCAAAACATATTAAAGGACAGTGTGTTGTGTTTTGTAATTTTAGGCACGAAATAGAAACATTACATAATTTAGTAGGTGGTTATGTGATACATGGTGGTATCAAGAATAGAGACACAATTCTCAACGAATTTAAAAAGGACAATCAGCCTCTTTTTATTATGTCCGGAATTGGTGCCTTTGGCCACAATCTACAATTTTGTAATCGGGTGATGTTTAGCTCTATATCTTTTGATTACAGTAAGGTCGAGCAGGCCTTATACCGTATAAAAAGGCTGGGACAAACTAAAGATATTGAATATACCTACTTCGAGTCTAATTATGGGATTTATACCATGATCAAAGAAAATATTACTAAGAAAAAGACTTTGCACGACTTAATCATCGAAAAGTTAGGAGATGACCGTTTTGAATGTATATGAGGCGAGCATGAAACGCATTGAATATATCATGACACATTTTGATAATGTCTATGTTTCGTTTTCTGGTGGCAAGGATAGTGGGGTACTGCTAAACCTTTGCATTAAATATTTACAAGAAAATAAGTTAAATAGAAAGATTGGTGTCCTCCACCTCGATTATGAGGCACAGTATGATGCGACAACAAACTATGTCGAACAAATGTATAAAAAATACAAAGATTATCTCAACATTTATCACGTTTGTGTGCCTTTTAAAGTCACCACTTCAACAAGCATGTTTCAATCATTTTGGAGACCGTGGGAAGCAACTAAAAAGGAAATATGGGTGCGAGATATACCAGATTACGCCTTAACAAAAGATGATTTTCCTTTTTATAATGAAAATATGTGGGACTATGATTTTCAAGAACGCATATCACAATGGATACACGACAAAGAAGATGCAGAAAAGACAGCTGTCTTAGTCGGTATTCGAACACAAGAAAGCTTGCATCGTTGGCGTGCCATTCATAAAGAACGTATCACTTATTATAAAAATAAAAAATACAGTAAGAAGATAGCCGATAATATTTTTAATTTTTATCCTATTTACGATTGGACGACTGAGGATATATGGACAGCTAATGCAAAATTCGAGTTTGATTATAACGAATTATACGACTTGTATTATTATGCAGGTGTTCCCATTGACTCTATGCGTGTCGCTAGCCCTTTCTTATCGGCTGCTCAAGAATCCTTAAAACTGTATAAGGTTATCGAGCCGCATACATGGGGCAAATTAATTAGCAGAGTGAACGGTGTTAATTTTACGGGTCTTTACGGTGGTACAACTGCTATGGGGTGGAAAAACATAAAAAAGCCAGCTCATTTTACGTGGAAGCAATACATGGAGTTTCTTTTAGACACACTCCCTTTAGAGACAAAAGAAAACTACTTATCTAAACTAGAAACCTCAATAAAATTTTGGAGAGAAAAAGGTGGTGTATTGTCCGACGAAACCATCAAGGAGTTAGATGACCTCGGTATCAAATACGAGATTGGCACGCACGGATATAAAACCGATAAAAAAGCGGTTAAGTTAGAATATTTGGATGATATTGACAGTTCAGATTTTAAAGAAATACCAACCTATAAGCGCATGTGTATCTGCATTATGAAAAACGACCACTTATGTAAATATATGGGATTTAGCCAAACTAAAAAAGAAATGCAAAAAAGAAAAGAGGCCGTGAAGAAATATGCAAAAATATTGTAGTCCCGTTTATAACATTAAACGTGTACCGATTGAGAAGATTCAAGCCAACTCCTACAATCCCAATAACGTTGCACCTCCAGAAATGAAATTATTGTATCAATCTATCAAAGAAGATGGCTACACGATGCCGATTGTTTGTTATTATCTTGAAGATATTGATAAATATGAGATCGTTGACGGTTATCATCGTTATACCACTATGCTTAATCACAAAGATATTTATGATCGCGAAGATGGGCATTTACCAATCTCTGTCATTGACAAACCAATTTCTGACAGAATGGCATCGACTATCCGACATAATCGCGCAAGAGGAAGTCACTCTATTGAATTGATGACAAATATCGTTTCAGAATTAGTAGAAAGTGGCATGTCCGACCAGTGGATTATGAAAAATATTGGAATGGATGCAGACGAATTGTTGAGGTTGAAACAGGTTAGCGGTCTTGCTAAACTGTTTATTAATAACAAATTCAGCATGTCGGAGGAATAAAATGGAGTTATTAGACACTTATCTTTCAGAGCACAACATCACAAGGTACCAATTGGCGCAAGTTAGCAATATTCGTGAATCGACCTGGAACGATGTTAACAAAAAAACTTTTGCTCAATATACAGGGAAGCAGTTATTAGCAATAGCGAACATGGTCGGTAAAACAGTTGGAGAAGTAGCAGACGATTTATTATCGATCGAATTATCAAAAGATAAATTGAATGGACTTAGAAGTTTACTCAATCAGCACAATTATAGAAATGTTAAGAAAGAAATAATTATAAAAAGTCTGTTGATGGAGCTAGATAAAAACGATGTTAAAGTGAATCCATTCACTTTTAATCGATTAGAAGAAGAAAAAGAGATAAATTTAGATAAAGTTTTAGATAATATCATTTCTTCCCTTTCAACTTCACTTGATAACGTGAAGAACGGGAATCCACCTTTCCCAGAATAATAAAAATAACCCCACCTCCAATTAGGAAGTGGGGAGTTTTTCTTTTGAGAATCTTTTGAATTTAATTTATTAGAGTCTTGAAAGCTACATAAAGTCCTATAACCGTTATGATGAAACCTATCAACCCTTTAAGCTTTTTTGATTTCATACAATACACCGTCTAGATAGAATTGACCGTCTTTTACTTCATAAAATTCTTTATCTACGTTCTTATCGATTTCAGGTTCGATACGGTCATCTTTATTGACTTCAGTATCTTCCACTTTGACCCAATCAGATTTAGCTTCTTTAATATGCTCTTCAAGAATCCAAGAATTAAAATTCTCAAGTAGATAAGCTACTTTTGAATGAGAAACGTCTTTAATGTCCTTAACTTGCTTAATCTTAGCTCGCTTCCCAGTGACATTAATAGATGGTTTCATTTCCACCTCTTTTTGTGGATCGTACCATTTGCCGCCATTTTCAATGGTTACCATGTCACCTACTTTTAACTCTTTAAATGGCAATTTAGGGCTTGTATAGCCTTTGACTTCAAAGGTATCTAATCCTTTAGGGTTGTATTTAGATGTGCCACGTAAGGTATTAATGTGGTTAACAATCATCGATAAGTAAACAGACCAATTAATACCTTCTTTACCTGCTCTAATTTGTGCTGGGCAGTTCTTTTTATTAGGGGCATAATCATAATGTTGTTTAATCATCAATAAGGGATCCCAATTCTTTAAATAGCAGTAGATAGCTGATAGCTTAGCCATGTTGTCCATCGCTTTTTTATAATTTCCTCCACGGTTGATACACCCTTCAAAGGCAATAGTTCTCATATTTCCAGGGCCTTTTCCGTCTGAAGCATGCCAACATGAAACATCGTCTTCAAATGATTGGATAGCTTCTTTGTCGTCCACTTGCCAATGCCACGAAGCACCGTATACTCTTGATTGTAAGTTAGCGTGCATTTGAGCAGTAGCCCGAGGGTCAACATTGCCAGTGTTGTGAGTTGTTATACCATATTTATTATCATTCATTCGTCCAAAACAGTTTACTCTAGGTTTAACTGGGGCTAGTTGTTTCTTGATTTTTAGTCCTAAAATATCTGCACATTGCTGAAAAGTTAGCATCTTTTTGTCCTCCTTATCATACTGCTTCAAATCATATTCATTGATTAAATTAATTAGTTTTGCTCCATACCTAGAATCTGTCGCATACGTACCCGTTAAAGCTCTTGCCTGCTGTTCAGGTGTCTTGGCACTTAAAGCATCTTTGTATGCGACATTTTTGCGATAGTCTGTAGATGTAAAGAAACTTGCATGATCCTTTACTGACAACTCCCAAGAAGCATACTTTCTAAAATCCCCCGGAACTTTAATTAGTTTTCCAGTAACTTCTTCTTTGGTAATCTTTGTGTATAATTCTCCCGCCCAAGGATAACTTGCCTTAATTCCAAATAAATTTTTGCCATTTTTAGCTAAATCAGATTGGCCAAAGTTAGACTCCAAGCAAGCTTGCGCTATTCGAACCGAATTAAAAACAGGACTGGAATATTTTTCAACCAGTCCTGCGATTTTCTCTATAAATTGTTCTCTATTCATTTGAGATCCCCTTAAATAAACTATTGACAAACTTGTTAGACCATTCGTAAATACCAGTTGACATGATCGCTGCTGCTAACCCAATAAAGGTGTATAACGTCCAATCTTGCCCTAAAATCCATGCAAAGATTATTGCCATTGTTTGACCAATTAATAAAGTAATCACACGTATAAGATTAGAACTTAAACGAGAATTCACATCAAAAGCTTTAATCAATTCTGTTAACGTTGCGATAATTACCGAGCAAATTAAAAGGACAGCAATTGCTGCCCCGTCTAAATTTGATAATGATTGTGTGATTTGATCCATTTTTAGTTCCTCCTGTTAGAAATAATTTTGATACGTTCGTCATGTTTTAT
>NZ_JBNUPN010000012.1:0-57917 GCF_050409405.1 Facklamia sp. P13069
TATCTCGGGTCTTATTTTAAAGGTTATAGCAAAAATGGACTTATGATACAGCCCCTTCTTTTTTGTTAAATATCACCATTAAAGGTATCTGCTTCTTGGAAATCACCAGCATATTTATAGCCTCTAGCAAACCATTCTTGTCTTTGCTTAGATGTTCCATGAGTAAAGGAATCAGGAACTACATACCCCATCGTTTCTTTTTGTAAAGTATCATCCCCTACTGAAAAGGCTGCTTGAAGTGCTTCTTCAATGTCTCCTTCATCTAAGATACCTTGCTCATCAGCATAGCGTGCCCAAGCTCCTGCATAATAATCTGCTTGCAATTCTAAGCGAACCGTTAATTCATTCTTAACGCCTGGATTTTGTTGAGCCAGTTTCTGATAATCATCCATTGTCCCTAGCTGTTGTTGGACATGATGCCCCACTTCATGAGCCAGAACATAAGCCATCGCAAAGTCTCCTGGAGCGCCATATTTATTAGCTAATTCACGATAAAAACTAACATCTATATAGATAGCTTGGTCACCTGGACAGTAGAAAGGGCCTGCAGAACTTTGGCCAAATCCACATCCACCAGTATTTGTTCCTTCTGTGTAAAGGACTAATTTTGGTCTTTTATAAGTTAAATCATATTCAGCGAACTTTTCAGTCCAAAAATCTTCGGTATTAGCTAATACTACTGAAAGAAACTCTCCTTCTTCATCAGTTATTTGATTGTTAGAGTCGGACTTTTCACTAGCATCTTCAAAAACGACACCTGAATCACCGTAGTTGTGATTCGTTGGTTGCCCGCCTCCTAACAAAGAAGATCCTCCTGTAAAAAAGGAAATAAGCAAGATTCCTATCAAAATCCATTTAAATTTCCCTTTTGACATCAATAACATCATTAGGAGATTACCACTCATACCACCCGAACGGCCTGAGCCCATTCCTCCGCCAAAAGAACTTCCGCCTTGGCTTCGACGGTCTTCAACATTTTTACTTCGTCTTAAATCTTCCCACCTCATTTTCGGCCTCCTTAATACTAGACGAATGGAGCTAACAATCTCAACAATGCGTCGATAATCCTTCCAGCAATCGAACGTCTTAGGTGCTTCATCCGAATTAATTCAGCCACACTCTGTGCCTGAATAAAGTCATCTTTAATCGCTTTTATTTCTGGATGATAGTATAGCAAGGTAGCCGTTTCAAAATGAAGATATAGTGAACGATAATCTAAATTAAGGGTACCGACTATCGCCACCCGATCATCTGAAACGAATGACTTAGCATGTAGAAAACCGGGAGTATATTCATAAATTTTTACTCCACCTTCTATCAAAGGACGATAGAAAGACCTAGTAATTCGATAAACTAATTTTTTATCAGGAATTCCTGGTGTCATCAAGCGCACGTCCACACCCCTTTTAGCTGCTAAAGTCATAGCCGTTTGTAACTCATAGGAAATAATTAAATAGGGAGTAAAAATATAAACATAACGCTCTGCGGTGTTGAGAATCTCACGATAGACATTTTCACCTATTACTTCACTATCTAAAGGTGTATCACTAAAGGGTTGGACATAGCCGCTGGACTCATTACCTTCGATAATACTTAAACTTTCATCTAAACTGGCTTGGTCAGTAAATTTTTTGTCATCTGAATCTTCAGTTACGTAGGCATTCCACATAGTTAAAAACATTTGTGAGATGTTCCATACAGCAGCACCTTTAATACGAATCATAGTGTCTTTCCAATAGCCAAATCGCTCCACCGCATTAATATACTCATCTGCAATGTTTAGACCCCCTGTATAAGCAATCTTATCATCGATAACAATATACTTGCGGTGATCTCGAGTATTGTAAACAAGAGAAACAATTGGCCGCACTGGGTTAAATTTAAGGGCCTTAATATTAAATGCCTCCATTTGTTCGACAAAGTCTTTAGGAAGCCTTAAAAGACAACCGAAATCATCATATATTAAACGTACTTCTACACCTTCTTGAGCTTTTCTTTTAAGCACGTCAAAGATTTGATCAAACATTTGACCTTGTTCAATAATGAAGAATTCAAGAAAAATATGTGAGTGTGCTGACTCTAGGTCTTGAATAAGTGGTTCCATCATTGATTCGCCATTCGCAAAATACTTAACGTCTACCCCCGCAGAAACAGGCATTTTTGCGTAATCATTGACATACTTTGCAATGCCTGCAATCCGTGGATTATCTTGTGCTAGCGACCCTAAGGCATTGGGCACCTTTTTTAAGTCCCTTAAATGATAGCGATTCTGACGATTAAGTCGTTCTGTCATATCTGCCAAAGGTCGTTTGTTACCAGCATAGAGATAAAACAAAGAGCCTATGATAGGTGAAACTGCTAATAACACAATCCATGATAAGCGATAAGCAGGACTTTCGTTCTTATCTAGCAAATAAATGATGATCCCAAAAGATACAATAGTCATAAAGAGGTTTAGCCAAACAGAATAGGCAATTAGATCTTTGACCAATACAACTATCCATATAATCTGGAGAATAGTTAAGGCAGCGATAATTAATAAACGAACAATTAGAGGCTTTGTCTCATTTGTTCTTTTCCCCATACCTTCTCCCCCTTTTAATTTTATAATTCAAAGTGTTTAAGATAAGCTTGAGCGATTTTTTCTGCTGAAAAACCAAAGTGTTCAATGGCTTGGTGGCCTGGAGCTGAGGTACCAAATTCATCAATACTAATGGTTAAGCCATCCATACCAATATATTTATGCCATCCAAAGCTAGATCCCATCTCTATAGAAGCTCGTTTGTCAAGCTGTTTAGGTAGTATCATTTCTTTATACTCGTCACTTTGTTGATCAAAAATATTTTGAGCAGGCATCGAAATAACATTTACATAAACTTCTTTTTCAGCCAATAGTGCTTGAGTTTCAATGGCTACTGAAACTTCAGATCCTGTAGCAATTAAAACACCTTGTGCGTCTTCCTTGGCAGGTGAGATGATATAAGCACCTTTACGAACACCTTCTTCTGCTAATTCATTAGAGTTGTTGATAACCGGTAAGTTTTGACGGCTAAGAACTAATAAAGTAGGTGTTGTTTGAGATTCCACGGCAATCTTCCAAGCCACCATTGTCTCGTTTGCATCTGCCGGTCGGATGACATTAAGATTTGGCATGGCACGAAAAGCTGCTAAATGTTCAATCGGTTCATGTGTTGGACCATCTTCACCTACAGCAACTGAATCATGTGTTAAAACATAAGTAACGGGTAATTGAGATAAAGCTGACAAACGAATGGCCGCTTTTAAGTAATCTGAGAATACAAAGAATGTCCCACCATAAATTTTATTTCCACCATGCAAAGCAGCTCCATTCATCATGGCAGCCATGGCAAATTCTCTAACACCAAACCAAATGTTTTGTCCTTGTCGACTTCCTGGCATAAAGTCTTCTGTCTCTTTAATCATGGTCTTGTTTGAACCAGAAAGGTCAGCAGAGCCTCCCCATAAATATGAAACTCTAGCTTTTAGGCCTTGAATGGCTGTTCCAGAAGAGCTTCTTGTCGCTTCAGCTTTAGCATTCACATCGAGAAATTTAAGGTCAGCTGCATAATCTTCAGGTAATTCATTTGCAAAAGCTGCTTTTAATTCTTTTGCTAATTCAGGATTAGCTTCTTGATATTGTTCAAATAAATTTTGCCATTCATCTTGAGCTTTTTTTCCACGTTCCACTATTTTTTCATTAAAAACAGATTTAGTCTCTTCGGGCACAGTAAAGGCTGGATAATCATATCCATATTTTGCTTTAGTTTGTGACCAAGCGTCTGCTCCCAATGGCGCTCCGTGAACTTTAGAAGTTCCCTCATTCGGTGACCCAAAACCAATCACTGTTTTTACTTCAATAATTGAAGGTTGGTCGCTTACTTCTTTAGCAACTTCGATTGCTTGAGAAATAGCCTCTAGGTCATTACCATCTTCTACTCTTTGATAATGCCAATTTTGACTCTCAAAACGTTTTTTAATATCTTCCACAAATGATAAGTCTAAGTCACCATCTAAAGAAATATCGTTTGAATCATAGAGAACCACTAATTTGCCTAATTTTTGACGGCCAGCATAAGAGCAAGCTTCATAAGAAATACCTTCCATTAAGTCGCCATCACCCACTAATACATAGGTGTAATGATTAATAACTTGATGTTGGTCCGTATTATATAAAGCAGCCGTATGTTGTTCTGCCATAGCCATACCAACTGCTTGCGCAATTCCTTGACCAAGCGGTCCCGTAGTCGCTTCAACTCCATCAGTATGACGATATTCAGGATGCCCTGGTGTTATAGAACCTAATTGACGGAATTGTTTTAAATCTTCCATTGTAACTTTGAAGCCAGATAAATGTAATAGACTATATAGCATGGCTGAACCATGTCCAGCAGATAGCACAAAACGGTCTCTATTAATCCATTGACTATCTTTAGGATTAATATTCAAATGACTCGACCACAAAGCATAGGCCATTGGCGCTGCTCCAAGTGGTAATCCTGGATGTCCTGAGTTGGCCGCTTCTATTTGGTCAACACTTAAAGCACGAATCGTATTTACAGCAATTTGATCTTTTTTAGAAAACATATTGAACTCCCTTATACTTATTTTAAATTTATTATACCATCTTTCTGCTTAGTTTTTATATCCCGTCTTATTTTATTTTTTTTTTACGATATTTAGCCATCAATTCAGCGAAGATATCTGCAGAAGCAGGTGGGCTATAGGTAATGGTATTAGCACCTACTTCAAGAGTCTCTAAGATGCTGGGGCCTGTTGGACCTCCTGTAGCTATGATAGGTACAACGTCACCCACTTGTTGACGAATTTCTGCCACTAACTGAGCGGTTCTAGCACCTCCAGAAACATTTAACATATTAGCCCCTGCATTTAATTTCCCAATATCATCATCATGCTCACTTGAAACAGTTGCCACTACAGGATCATCAACCACCTGGGCAATCTGACGGATTAGCTCATTTTCCATTGGTGGATTAACGACTACTCCAAAGACTCTCGCTTGCTCAGATTGAAAGGCTAGTTGAATACTGCGCTCGCCACTGGTCGTTCCTCCTCCTTCTCCAGTAAAAACTGGTACGGATGAGACATTAATCAATGACTGATTAATAGCCATTTGTGGTGTGAAAGGATAAACTGACATAACAGCATGGGCATTTGAGTTTCGAATAAGGGCCACATCTGGCGAAAATAATAAACTCTTCATTCGATGACCAAAAATCCGAATTCCAGAAGCTTAATAGATTTCGTCCGGCATCTCAACTAAGCGATGGCGTAATTTAGATGAAAATTCCGGAACTTGTTTTGATACTTGCGCCTCCAGCTCTTTGATGACAACCCAACTGTTATTTTCACTATCTATCTCTGTTTGAATGGATTCGTAAGAATAGCCTCGCCCTTTATAATGGGCCATGAAGTCCTCTTTATTAAACTTATCCTCTGCCATATAAAATCTCCAATTCCTTTTAATATCCTTTATTCTAAACAATCCTTAACTAAAAGCTAGAAAAAAGATAAAGAACCAAGCAAAAGCTCGGTTCGTTTTTTTACTTAATCATGGCAAAAAGACCATTCAATTGATAGTCACTGCCTTCTTTGCGCGCAGAGTGAAGCTCGGAAGATAGATAAGTAGAACGCCTATCTACCATTATTCTTTCTTGAGGGATCCCCAAATCTTGAATTAACTTCATGTTAGCATCAGTCATACTCAATTGATACTTGCCCTCTTTTTGACCTGGTTTTATATATAAAGCATGATTATCCCACTCGGCAAAAGCTTGATAGACTTCCTCGCCCACTTCATAATGATCTTGGTCAATGGAAGGACCAATATAGACCCAAAGATCTTCTAATTTACAAGCAAATTTCTCTTGCATCTTTTTAACAGCCAATTGACTGATTTTTTGTACCGTGCTTCTCCAGCCTGAATGAACAATTGCAAAAACTTTTTGGTTGGCATCAAAAATAATGACAGGAGTACAGTCCGCAAACTTTATCATTAAAACTTGCTGAGGCTGATTAGTTAACAAACCATCCGATTGAGGCACTATATGCCCAATTGCAAACGGATTGCTAATTTCTTCTTGAGGAAATGCAACCTTGGGACCATGAACTTGTTCTCCAGTATAGAAACTTTGGAAGTCAAAACCTCCTTTTTCAAGCGCTTTTGTAATTTGTTGGCTTACCGCTGCTTCACCTATTTTAGCGACTCTAAAATTATATTCTGCTCCTGCTAAAAATACTTGTAGACCCATTTTTTCGAATGGCTGAAAAAAATTATTCATTAATTTTTTCCTCCTGAACATTGATATCATAATGATTACGAATGACCTCTGCAAAACATTGTGTCATACTGGCAGTAAAGCCCCATAGATACTCTCCACTAGGTAAATTATAAAACGGAATTTTACGTTTTACCACTCTAAATTGATAAGATGCACCATGAGCCATTAAGTGGAAGGGGAAATCTTCCCCTACTTCCGTCAATACAGATGCATCGTAATAAGTTGGATTATTATTTAAGACATAGTCTAAGGGAAGGGTAAACAAATAAGCGACTTCTTTGGCATTCGGACTTATATTATCAAAAGTAATATCTTTAATCAAAGCTACATAAGAATGAATCATTGTTGCATCATGAATCAATCCATCTAACTCTCCAATAACTTCTATGTGTTTACGACTGATATTTAATTCTTCCATCGTTTCCCTAACTGCCGCTGCTTCAAAAGTTTCACCCGCCTCCACCTTTCCTCCCGGAAAAGAAGTATCGCCCGGCTGAGAAATTAAGGAGCTTCTTACTTCATAAAGGAGGTGCCATTCATTTTCTCTTTGAATAAGAGGAATTAAAACAGCATAATGTGTCTTATCTTTAAATTGATTCGGCCGATAATTAGCAAGCGATTGTCTAATCTGTTCTTCTTCTCGTTTCAACTTCTTCCCCCCCTCTAAAGTATTTTCATAAATTATAGCACTTTTTATCTCGTTTTCGAAATAAAAGAGATGGGATAGTTCATTATATTCCAAAAAAAGATTGTCAGCACTAAAAAATTTTGTTATTATTCTTATGTTGCACCCTGTGCAAAGAATAACTGTAGATTAGCAAATAATTTACGGCAGAAAGGAAGTATACACATGAAAGCAGGCATTCATCCAGAATATCATCCAGTTGTGTTTATGGATACTTCGACAGGTTATAAATTTTTATCAGGATCAACTAAGTCTTCTTCAGAGACAGTTGAATGGGAAGATGGAAACACTTACCCTTTAATCCGGATTGAAATTTCATCTGATTCACATCCATTCTATACTGGACGTCAGAAATTTACACAAGCCGATGGACGCGTCGACAAGTTCAACAAAAAGTTCGGATTTGTGGACAAAAACGCAAAAAAAGAAGACTAATTTTAAACAGCTCAAAAAGCCGACCCAGGTGCTTAAAAGCGCTCCGGTCGGTTTTTATTTGCATTTGTTTTTAGAGACTCATTGATGACTTTCTATTGTTTTGAAAAGGCCTTGCATCTCTTTAAATAATTTAATAAGATTTATTATTATAATGATTTAAAATATTGTTATAGGAGGAATAATTAATAGTAGTATGGAATCAAATGGAAAGAATAAAAAAAGTTTTGTACAGCGTTCACTAGATTGGGTGGAAAAAGTCGGTAATAAGATGCCGCACCCAGTAGTAATTTTTATCATCTTGTCGGCTATCACTATTTTAATCTCTGACTTGGTTTACCGCTCAGGCGTTTCAGTAGAGTTCTTTGATGCGAAAGCAGATGAAACCAGTACTATAGCAGCCGTCTCACTCTTAAACAGTGATGGCTTACGCTATATATTTGAATCGGCGGTTTCAAACTTTACTAGCTTTGCTCCTTTAGGAACTGTTCTCGTCACCATGTTGGGTGTTGGAATTGCAGAATGGTCAGGCTTAATCGGCTCTGCCTTGACTAAGTTAATTATGAAGGTACCTAATTCACTCTTAACCATGGTGGTTGTTTTTGCCGGTATTATCTCAAATATTGCCTCTGATGCTGGTTACGTAGTGGTTGTGCCACTTGGCGCTATTATGTTTGCTGGTGCTAAGCGCCACCCAATTGCTGGTCTAGCTGCTGCCTTTGCTGGGGTATCGGGCGGATTTTCAGCCAACCTTATGTTTGGACCAACTGATGCCTTATTAGGAGGGATCACTAACGTCGCTTTAAATGCCAGTGGCATTGATTATGAAGTTTCCATTAGTGGTAACTGGTATTTCTTAATCGTCTCTACTGTTTTCTTAACCATTATTGGTACTTTAATAACCGAAAAAATTGTTGAACCACATCTTGGTTCATACCATGGCGACTTTGATAAACATGAAACTAGCGAGCTATCCCTTAAGGAAGAAAAAGGTCTAAAGAATGCCGGGATCGCATTGTTAGTTTCATTAGTCGCGGCTTTTCTACTAATGAACCCTTGGTTTGGTCCCTTCCAATCAATCGATCCTGAGACCGGTCTAAAGACTTTACAACCCTTTATGAATACCGGCTTAATATTTATGGTTTTCTTATTATTTGGTATACCAGGCTATGTATATGGTCGTACAACTGGCAAAATTCAAAATTCTAATGACTTCGTGGAATCAATGATTGAGGCTATGCGATCAATGGCAGGTTTCATCGTAATGGCTTTCTTTGCTTCCCAACTGATTGCTTACTTTACCGAGTCTAATTTGGGAATTATTTTAGCTTCAACAGGTGCAGATTTCTTAAAAAGTCAAAAGATTTCAGGAATTCCTTTAATCCTTGCTTTTATTTTCTTTGCAGCTTTTATCAACTTGTTTATTGGTTCAGCTTCTGCCAAGTGGGCAATCTTAGCTCCTATCTTTGTTCCAATGTTTATTGCCATTAACTTGTCCCCAGAGATGACCCAAATGGCTTATCGTGTGGCTGATTCATCCACTAATATTATTTCACCATTGATGAACTATTTTGCAATGATTCTTGTGTTTATGCAACGATATGATAAGAAGAGTGGAATTGGGACCCTTATTTCAACTATGCTACCATACTCTATTGCTTTCTTAATCTTCTGGTCAATCTTATTAATTGTATGGTACAGTCTCAACCTTCCATTAGGACCTGGCGCACCCGTACAAGTTTCAATGATTCAACCTCTATTAGGACTTTTATAAGATTTCATATAGTCAAAACAGGTGTTTCTTAATTGCTACAAAAACAATCCTACCTAATCAGCGTATAGGTGGGATTGTTTTTTGCTTGTTTTCTTATTCACATAATCTATCTATCTATTCATTTTTTTGATAAAATAATCATATTCTATTGTGCTTAGGAGAATTCCATGAAAAAACTTTATAAATTGATCTTTACTTTACTGCTTATTTCCATAAGTTTAATTTTAACTCATCCTTCCATATTAGCTAAACAAGAGTATACGATTGGAACTTCCGGTCAGACCAAACCACTCAACTATTTTGATGATAAGGGTCAATTAGTAGGAATTGAAATTGAAATCCTGCAAGAAATTGATCGACGTAATGAAGATATTGAGTTCAAATTTGAAATTACTGAGTTTTCTTCCCTCTTCGCAGGACTGGATTCTGGTCAGTTCGATCTAGTCGCCAATAATTTGGGTGAAAATCCCGAACGACGTGAAAAATTTTTATTTTCCCTCTACCCATATGTCATCACTCACAATGTATTAATTACAGCTAATGATAGTAGGGAAGGCCTCACCATTGAACAAATGGCAGGCAAATCTTTTGGTGTCGTTCCTTCTTCCCCGCAATCTATCTACCTAGAAGCTTGGAATGAGACTCACCCTGATAAGGCAGTTGTTATCCAATATGCAGAGTCTGACCCAGCCTCTTTAATACGTGATGTTTATAACGGTCGAATCGACGCGACTATTTACGCCACAACCTATCTAAAGGATGTTGAGGATACTTACGGCATCCAATTAAAAATGCATCCGATAGCTAACGAAGAAGAAATTAGAATTCCTGGCTCTTATTTTATTTTCCGCAAAGATGAAGTTGAATTGCGGCAAGTGGTTGATCGAACCCTACAAGCTATGCGACAAGATGGTAGTCTGAGTGAAATTTCACTGAAATATTTAGGTCAAGATGATACTCTGCTAAATGAAACAATTATTCAGCGCAATCAGAGCTTTGAATCCCAAAGACTTAAAGAACAAACGAACAGTCAACTTATTTCATTAAATGCCATTAAAATCGCTTTCCCACGGATTCTTGAAAAACTTCCGATTACCTTATTAATTACTCTTATTGCTGGGATAATCGGCTTAATACTTGGATTTATTTTAGCTATCATCAAACTCAAAAAGATCAAAGGTCTAAGAGGGTTCGTCAATCTTTTTGTTTCTTTTATGCGTGGAACCCCCTTGCTTGTTCAGCTATTTCTTGCTTATTACGGCTTACCCATCTTTCTACAATGGCTTAATCGATCAATTGGTACTGATTGGGATGTGAATCAAGTCCCTGCCATTCTTTACGCTTTCTTAGCCATGGGACTAAATGAATCTGCCTATAACTCTGAAACGATTCGCTCAGCCATTCTTTCTGTCGATCATAAGGAGATTGAAGCTGCCTATTCTATTGGCTTAAATGCTAGTCAAACCATGTGGAGAATTATCTTACCTTCAGCTATGATTAATGCCATACCTAACCTAGGAAACAGTCTTATTCGCTTATTAAAAGGGACATCCCTAGCCTTTACCATTACGGTCGTTGATATGATGGGACAAGCCAAAATAACTGCTGGCTCTAATTTACGCTTTTTTGAAGCTTATATTGCTATTTCATTGATATACTGGCTCTTATGCATTCTATTAGAATGGATGATTAAAAAACTGGAAAGCTATTACCAAGTGGGCTGATTTTTAGAAAGGAACTTAAAATGTTAGAACTAAATCATTGGTCAAAGTCATTTCAAAATAAAAAAGCTATTCAAGATATCCATTTAAAAGTTGAGGCTGGACAAGTCCTGACTATTATCGGACCCTCTGGATCGGGCAAATCGACTCTACTACGAACAATTAACTTTATTGAACCTGCTGACGAGGGAACTATTCGTTTGGATCAGTTAACACTGAATGTTGAAACGGTCTCTCAAACTGATGTTCTTAACCTCCGTAGACAAACAGCTATGGTATTTCAAAATTATGCATTGTTTTCTAAAAAGACTGCGCTGGAGAATGTGATGGAACATCTTTTAATGGTGAAAAAACTTTCTAAATCTCAAGCAAAGGAAAGGGCCATCCCCTTCTTACATCAAGTTGGTATGGGGGACCATCTAGATGACTACCCTCACCAGCTATCAGGCGGACAACAGCAAAGAGTTGGAATTGCTAGGGCTTTAGCGATTGAGCCCAAAGTTATCCTATTAGATGAACCCACTTCTGCTTTGGACCCTGAACTGGTTGGAGGCGTTTTAGACCTTATTCAAAAAATTGCCCACCAGCATATGTCCTTAATCCTTGTAACTCACGAAATGAAATTTGCCCAACAAGTATCAGACCGAGTCGTATTTTTAGACAAAGGTATCCTTTTAGAAGAAGGAAGCAGCTACGATGTTTTTAATAATCCACGACATCAACGAACACAAGCTTTTATTGAAAGTATTTCCTAAATAAATAACGCTCTCTTTGATGGATTAATCCCCATCAAAGAGAGTGCTGTTTTAATTTCTTTTTTTAATTCTAAGATTAATGAGTAGCGCCACCAACAGCTTTGATATCTTCTTTTTCATTATACTCAACAATCGCTTCAATTGCTTTTTCAATTCCCTTAGCAATATCCTTCAATGACATTGAAGGAACGTTTGGCTTATCAACCACTTGTTGGGTCATAAAAGGAATATGCATAAAGCCTGCTTTAGTATTCGGCATCTCTTTTGCCGCAAAATAAAGTGACTGATACATAATATGATTACAAACGAAAGTCCCAGCAGTATTCGAAACGCTTGCGGGTAGACCGGCTTTACGAATAGCTTCTACCATTGCTTTAACCGGTAAGCTAGCAAAATACGCAGGTTCTCCGTCTTTTTGAATAGAAACGTCAATCGGTTGATTGCCTTCATTATCTGGGATACGCGCATCATCTTGGTTAATGGCCACACGCTCAGGTGTTAACTCCGCACGCCCCCCTGCTTGACCGATGTTTAAAATAACATCCGGTTTTACTTCCAAGGCTTTTTCACGAACAACTTCCGCTGATTTATGAAAAACAGTCGGGATTTCCAATTTTATGATTTCTGCTCCTGCAATCTCATCAGGCAACATTCTTACTGCTTCAATGGCTGGATTTACGTCTTCGCCACCAAAGGGATCAAAGCCTGTTACTAAAATTTTCATCAAATTCCTCCCTATTCACTTCTATTTTACAATTAAAAAGCAAAGAAATACATTAATACAATATGGACTACAATCATTACCACTGCAACTGGAATCTGCTGTTTAATGACGCCATACTCATTCTTCATTTGTAATAGAGCTGCTGGCAAAGCATTAAAATTTCCAGCCATCGGCGTTATCAAAGTTCCACAATAACCAGCAGTCATGGCTAAGGCTCCTGCCACAAAAGGATCTGCCCCTAAGGCAAATACAAAAGGTATTCCTATTCCTGCAGTAATAACGGTGAAGGCTGCGAAAGCATTGCCCATAATGGCAGTGAAGATTACCATTCCCATTACGTAAGCAACCACTCCAAAGAAACGGCTATCAGCAGGAACGACGTCACCAATCAAACTGGCAATGACATCACCAACACCTGCCGCTGTAAAGACTGCTCCTAAAGCGGCTAGTAGCTGAGGTAAAATACCTGTAGTAGAAACTTGTTGTACCATTCGACTATTTTCATCAAGAAACTCATAGGGTTTAGCTTTTGAAACGATGAACACTATAACGGTGGCTAAAACTGCACCCATTGCGATCCCGACTACATTAAAGCTTTGAATCGTAAATCCAATAATTAAAGCCACTATCCCAAGTGTTAATACAGGGATAAAGATTTTATTACCGACTCTTTCAGAACGAGCTTCTGCTTTATCTTCATCAACTATTGGTAAAGTTCCCACTTTAACTTGTTTAAAGAGTGATAAAGCACCCATGACACAGATGATAATTCCGATAATCATAGGGGGGATAAATTGTCCACCTAAAAAAGTGAGACCAGATAAACCCCAAAACATGGCTGTTCCAACTCGATTAGGATTCGTTTCGTCTGTAAAAGCTCGCCATGCCGTGTGGAGAAGTTGCAAACCAATAAGAATAAAAGTGATTTCCAAAAGCATTGGCACATAAGGTTCAAGTGCGGCATTTAAGCTTTCAAGGAAAGTTATCGCTAGAAACCCAGCATAATTACTTAAGAGTTGCATTATTTAACCTCCCCTTTATGATGACGTCTAATTTTGACATCCAATAATAAGTTGTAAACGACTACTACAATTAAAGCAATGATAGCAATTGGCATTGAAGCAACGGCTACATTAGCCGTCGTTCCTTCATAACCTAACTCTTTTAAAGTCCCAGCAATCAAGAGGACTCCAGCTGAACCTATGAAAGTATTTTGTCCAAAAAAGTTTCCGAAGTTCTCATTAGCCGCCGCACGCCCTTTAATCAATTCGGTTTCTTCTTCATTAAGATCGTCGCCTACTTTTAACTTAGTTGCTGCTTCACCCATTGGGTAGATTAATGGACGCACAAATTGTGGGTGTCCTCCCAAACGAATTGATAAAAATCCTGCAATTATACGAATCAACATATAAAGAGAGTATAGCCAACCAGTGGTTAACCCCTTTAGTTTTCCAATCAGTTTAACAGCTTGCTGTTTCAAACCATAAGCTTCTGATAATCCAATCATTGGTAAAGATAAAAAGAATAAAGATACAACTCGCTGTTTAGTATAAGTTTCTCCCAAAATTGTGAAAAATTCAGCCAGGGAAATCCCTGAAACTAAAGCTGTAGCTAATCCTGCCAGTATAACAGTTGCTAAGGTATCTAGCTTAAAATAAAAACCAAGAACGATAATAATAATTCCGATTAATTTAATCCATTCCATAAGTAACCTCCTTTTTTATGTTAGATTCTAATAGTACCATAGAGCTAACTCTATAACACCTTCGTTTTATTATAATCTTTTGCTAATATGGATAGTTTATTTGTTGAAAAAGAAGGCTTCAAAATGAGCCTTCTTTTTTTTATTTTAACTCCGCTTGTTGGATCTGCGCTTTGAGGTTTTGATCTTGGGAATAGTCTAAAGCGGTTTTTGTTTTATTGACTAGTTTGACTGGAATGGTTTCTGTCTGTAATTCGTGGCCATTATAATTAGCCTTTAAGCTCACTTCAAAAATTTGACCAACAAAGCCTGACAATTGAATCTGATTCTGTGAATACTCCTGACCATCAATATTAAATGAACTTACTTGAAAAGGTAGATCAGGTCTTACTCCTAATAGAGCTTTATCCACCATTAAAGTGTTTGTCACTGGTACTAAGGACAGCTTATGTCGGAGTGTTTCTAATTGACTATAATCTAAATCAAACCAAACCTCTTCGGTTTTTCCTTGATAAGTATATTGAATCATCACATTTTGTATTCGAGGCTCAATTAAAATGCCTCCTTTTGAGTTAATAGACTGAGTTGTTTGGTCTTCACTCAATATTTTTAGGTCACGATATTCATTAGAAAGAGAGAGTTGGACTGGTAAGGGATAAAGATTAATCGCATATTTAGGAAATATCAACAGAAAGCTTCCCGTTTTTTCTGTTTTCGCCAACTTACTTCCTTGCCATTCAATACCTGTTGATAAATTACCATTTAGCAATAATTGTGGAAAATCAATATCAGCTTCTTGATAATGTTCAATTGTTCGTTTGACATCTAAATCTGTCCAGGGCGCTTCAGTAATAGGTGTTTTTACTACCGCTGCTGCCTTTAAATAATCTTTCTTTTTAATAGCCTTAGTGAATTGCTCTTCAACTGCTGCTTTAGAAAAATTTAAGCGATAAATCATGACAAAACTAATTACTCCTAAAAAAATCAGGCTAAAACCAACAAGCTTTTTCCAATCAAAGCCTTCTCGCTTAGTTAGTACCCTGTGGTCTTTATGATCTAATTGTGTAGTCTCAGATTTATTATCCTCCTGGTCTGTTGACAAGTTTCTTTCATCTTGTCCATGATATAAATCCATTCTACTTTGGGACAGGATAGAATCTTTTGGACTCTTTTCATTTTCTAATAGATTTACTCTTCCATCAAAGGATGCACTATCATTTTCTTTATATAAATGATCATTGTTTAACGGCAAGCCACACTCTGAGCAATATTTAGCATCTGGCAGATTTTCATAACCACAATTCAAACATTTCATAAGTATTCTCCTTCTTACTATATTCAACCATATCTATAAGAAATATATATTTTTCTCAAAAAAGAACCCCTCACTTAGTAAGGGTATTTCTTATTTATTTACTTGAAAGTTTGGATAACTGTGCAAAAAAGTCTTGATTATTATCTGTCTGACGCATTAATTGTATTAATTGTTCGGTATATTCTAAACCGTTAGAAGTCATTAAATTGCGCAAGTCCCAGATTTGACTTAAATAGTTTTCCTCAATTAATAATTCTTCTTTACGGGTAGAAGATTTTTTAATATCAATAGCTGGGAAGATACGTCTTTGGCCTAATTCTCTGGACAAATGAAGTTCCATATTGCCCGTGCCTTTAAACTCTTCATAAATAATGTCATCCATTCTTGATCCAGTATCTACTAGAGCAGTAGCTAAAATCGTTAAAGACCCGCCATTTTCAATGTTTCTAGCTGAACCAAAGAACCGCTTAGGAAAATAAAAAGCTGCAGGATCGAATCCTCCGCTCAATGTTCTTCCACTCGGTCGCACCACCAAATTATAAGCTCGTGCTAACCGTGTGATTGAATCCAAAAGGACAACAACATCTTGTCCATCTTCCACCAAGCGACGTGCATGAGAAAGTAGTAAATCTGCCAAACGCACATGGTTTTGCGGTCTTTCATCAAAAGTTGATGAGACAACCTCTGCCTTGACTGAACGCTCAATATCAGTTACCTCCTCAGGACGCTCATCAATTAAGAGAATAAAGAGTTTACTATCAGGATAATTACTGGCAATCCCTCGTGCTATCTCTTTTATAATAGTTGTTTTACCAGCCTTAGGTGGTGCGACAATCAATCCCCTTTGACCGAACCCAATTGGTGCAATCACATCAATCAGGCGGTTTGATAAAACATTTTGTTTATATTCCAATTTTATCTGCCGGTCTGGATAAATGGGTGTTAGACTGGCAAAAGCATCTCGATTAAGCGTTTCTTCAGGATCTCTCCCATTGACGCTCGATATCTGCATCAAACCATAATAACGTTCTGAGTCCTTAGGCGGTCGAGCAGGTCCTCCTACTCGATCACCATTTCTCAAGGAAAACCGGCGGATTTGTGAATCTGAAATATAAACATCTTCCCTACTAGGAGAGAAATTAATCGGACGAATAAAAGCTAGGCCTTCATCATTAGGAATATCTAAGATACCTTCCACTTGGAAAAAACCTTGCTTTTCCTTTTGTGTTCGCATCACAGCTAAAGCTAATTCTTTTTTAGACAGTTGACTAAAATCAGGGATTTTTAATTCCCTAGCATAAGCATATAAGTCTTTTACTTCTTTATTTAATAAATTCTCTAAGGAAAATGCATCACTCACTGGGTACTTCCTTTCTATTCATCCTCAACCATTTGGATATCAGCTCCGACTTCTTGCAGTTTTTCAACAATATTTGAATAACCTCTTAAGATATTATCAACACCTGTAATCTCTGTTTGACCCTCTGCCATTAAACCAGCAATAACTAAACAGGCTCCTGCTCTTAAGTCACTGGCACGAACTGGAGCACCAGTCAATTTAGCCGGGCCCTCCACACGAATAATATCGCCATCCACCTTAATATTAGCTCCCATACGATTTAATTCAGGAATATGCTTAACTCTTTGAGGGTATATGGTATCCGTAATCGTTCCCTTTCCATTTGCTTTAATTAATACAGAAGTTAATGGCTGCTGTAGATCCGTTGCAAATCCTGGATAAGGTTGGGTTTTTAATGAAACCATTTTTAAATCATCCGAGCGATGAACGAGAATACTATCTTCTCCAATTTCCATCTTAGCACCCATCTCATTTAGTTTGGCGATAAAACTTTCAATATGCTCAAAAATTACATTATTAATTTTAATTTCATTTCCCATTGCTACTGCAACTGAAATATAGGTTCCTGCCTCAATTCGATCGGGAATAATTGTATGAGTGGTTCCTTTTAGACGGTCGACACCTTCGATTCGTATAACTGAAGTTCCAGCTCCACGAATTTTTGCCCCCATTTTATTTAATAGAGTCACTAAATCAATAATTTCTGGTTCACGTGCGGCATTCTCAATAATCGTCTTCCCCTCAGCTCTAACTGAGGCTAAAATAGTGTTGATAGTTGCTCCAACTGAAACCACGTCCATATAGATTCGGTTTCCATTAAGCCCTTCGGGAGTTGAGAGGGTAATTACCCCGTATTCATCCTCAACCACCGCACCCAAAGCTCGGAAGGCTTTTACGTGCTGATCAATGGGACGAGGTCCTAAAAAACAACCTCCGGGTAACCCTATTACGCCCTCCCCAAATTTTGATAAGGTTGCTCCCATAAAGTAATAAGAAGCTCGCAAACTCTGAATTTTACCTGTTGGCATAGGGATTGACTGCATATGAGAAGGGTCAATTTTTAATATATTATTTTCAAAAGAAGTCTTGACGTGGAACTCATCCAAAATTTCAAGTAGAGAGTGGACATCTTGAATATCTGGCACTCCTTCTAAGATAACCTCCGAATCGGCTAAAATGGCTGCTGGAATTAAGGCAACGGTAGAATTTTTTGCTCCATTAATATTAATTTCACCATTTAGTGCTTTGCCTCCACGGATGATCAGTTTTTTCATAGATAATGACTCCTTTTTATCAAGATTAGTCGTTATTTCGACATCTTCGTATAATTTTTTTCTAATTCTTTTTCAATAGCGGCTTGAATACTAGCTAAGCCTTGCCACTGCTGAGGATCTCTTAACCCTGCAGCATTTATCATATTAATAATTTGCTGATGAACTTCCTTAGCTTCAATTTTTAGACGATGTTTTAACCAAGCATCATCTACATAGATTAATTCATGGGCCACAATATTTCTCGCATATTTTTCAATATGTCGTATTTGAACAGCTAACTTTAAAATTTTCGGGTCTTTTACATAGTCTTCTACTAACTTTAATAAGTGACTAGAAGAAACATAGTGCGAATAATTAAAATGTTTCCCATAGTAGCGTTCCCAAGTTCTATTAATTTTGCCATTTTTATCAGCTTCGATTAAAGACTGGTTCCACTGTAAACCGCGATAAATAGGGATCCCTTCATCAGTTTCTTTCATTACCTCAACCAAATAACGTTCAAGGTCGGGGAATACCGTGTTTTCTAAAGTTAGCCTTAATACATCTACCAATAAAGGTGTAATTGCTCTTAAATAATCATCATATTCTTTAATTTCCAATTTAATGGCTAAGCCTTGAATATAAGAATAGACACGACGCTCTAAAAGACTAGGCTTTGTAAGATAGTCCATTTCAACTTGCCCAGATAATTCTTCGATCGTTTTCAAATCTGTATGAATATAAGCATGACCTAATTGCAAAAGTTTAGATAATTCTTGACTTTCCCAAGAAGGATTGTCTTCTAAAAATTTGAGCATTGTTTGATAATGCTGATGATAAAGTAACTGTTTCAGCAAAGCAAATTGAGTCTGATTATTGTGAATACTATTATGTGACAATGAATCCACATCCTAATTTCTTATAATATAGGCGTATTTTATCATATTGAAGCTTAAATTTCGAACGAAGCAGCAAATTGTCATCAAATCGTGATAGCATTAAAATAGATTTTTTAACTTAGCTAACTACAATTATCTTATCTGGAATAAAAAGGAGACCCATTCAAATGAACCGGTCTCTCTAACTTTTTTATTTTTAGTCTTCTTCTAATTCTTCTAAATCATCGTCCTCTTCGTCAAAATCTTCATCTTCATCGAGGTCGATTTCTTCGTCACCTAATTCAGATAAATCCGTTGCATACTCATTCAGCTCTTCATCTTCATCTGGCTCATCTTCCTCAACGTCAGCAACTAGGATTTCGATTGGTTCATCTTCTTCGTCCTCTTCGTCTTCTTCATCTTCGTCTTCATCATAAACATACCCATCATCGCTATCTTCAGGGTCATCATCATTGTAATCAATCATATCTTCTTCATTGTCAGCGAAAGCATTCACTTTTCCTGACTTCTTCTTACGGCGTTTTGAAGCTTCTTCTTCAGAAGAGGTAATGATTTCCTCATCAATTTCATCCACTGCGTACCATGATCTTAATCCCCAACGGTTGTCACCTACTGAGATAAAACGCCCATCAATATTTAAATCTGTATAAAAGCGAATCATTTTGGCTTCAATAAACTCATCTGAAACTTTTAGATAACTTTGTATATCTAAAAGCAGTTGAGTAAAATCAATAGCCTCACCATTTTCTTCTAAAATAGCATATGCCACTTCAATTAACGATAATTCTTCCTTTATTTGGCCTTCAAATTTCTTTAATTCCATTTTTATCCTCCTTAAAATTCTCACTAGGAATTGCTAATTTATGATGTAAATTTCAATTGATAGAAATAATCACCTAGTGATTGATCGTTCGTATGCATTTGATAGTGAATTTGTATCATTTGACCGTCAGCTGTCTTACTATAGTCAATTCTATCCGTTTTGATTTCTAATAATAAGATACCTTGATCACTTTCATATAGAGTGGTGGTTGCATGATTTATATTAAAAACTAAAGTCTGCTTTCCTTGATCTACCTTCACTTTGTTAATCTTTTGTTTTGAATCATCCAGTTGCCATTTTACTTCAATTTTTCTTTCTAATTGATCATGATAAATTAGTTTTTGATAGGTAGAAAGAATATAAGTATGACCTTGACAGGAGTGCTCCCATCGGTCTGAATGTTTCGTTTGTGCATAATTTATTTTTTGCTCGACATAAACATCGACTGCTTGTTTTTCCATCTTTCTCCTCTCATCCTTATGTCGTCACTGATACACCAGGACGGACTCGAACCATCATCTTTCGCTTAGGAGGCGAGTGCTCTATCCAGCTGAGCTACTGGTGCTTAATTGATTAATAAGTAGTTTTACTTTAAAGCTTTCATGTTATTATAAAACAAAATTTGCTATAATCAAAGTGTTAATAGCCTTTAAAATTTAACAATTTGAGGAGTATTCGTCAATGACTGATTCAAATCTATTATCTATTCTATCACAACATAAATGGTTAGTTTTTCAAGAACAAGAAAACCCACTGAAAGATCAAAGAGATGTAGCCTTAGCTTATCAAGATAGTTTTCTTAGATATCTCCTACAAAAAAATGACCTTCAAAAAAAAGATAAAGCTTATGGTATTTTTCATTTTTATCCTATTTTTAAACCGAGTGTCTTCTTAGGAGCTAAAGATAAACTTTTAAAAAACTTACCCAAGGGTGTTAGCTATTTAAAAGAAGCAGGCTATCAAGTATCTGTAAGACCACATGGTGGATTGGGAGTGGTTGAAGATGCAGGCATCCTAAATTTTGCAATTGTAACAGACAATCGTTCAATCAACTTATCAATTGATCAAGCTTTTAGCTTTTCCATTGCAGTAATTCAAGCGACTTTAAATCATTACGGTTTAACAGTAGAGGCTTATGAAATTGCTGATTCTTACTGTCCAGGTAAATATGATGTGGTCATTAACCAAAAAAAGGTAGGTGGAATTGCACAGCGTCGCTATAAAGATGCTGTTACTACTGCTGCTTATATTGGTGTCAATGGTAACCAATTTGCTCGTGGCCAACTAATGAAGCAATTTTACTCACTTAGTCAATCCGATCAACGCTTTCCTACTATTGAACCTCGTTCTATGTCAACGCTATCTGAAATTCTTGGCCAAGATCTTTCCTTATCTGATTATCAAAAACATTTTATAAACTACCTCTCTCAAAAAACAGCGATTGATCAAGGAAATTATAAAGACCCTGAATTAATTTCTATCTATCAACCGCTATTTGAAAAAGCCTATCAACGTAGTCAAAAAATTCAACCACTAACATAGAAAAGTCTAAAGGAGTGAAATAGGTGTCTGAATTCCAAAATATTATTGCCAATCAAAAACTTGAACGTGAAAAAGTTTTCCGTGATCCTGTTCATGATTATATTCATATTCGTGACCGTATCATCATTGATTTAATTGACACCAGAGAGTTTCAACGCTTGCGCCGCATCAAACAATTAGGAACTTCTTCTTATACTTTTCACGGTGCAGAACACTCTCGTTTTAACCATTCGCTAGGTGTTTACGAAATTACCCGTCGCATTATCAGCCAATTTGACCGTAATTATCGCTCTAAAACGGATGGCGATGGGTTATGGAATAATGATGAACGAATGGTTGCTATTTGCGCAGCCCTTTTACATGATATTGGACATGGTCCTTTCTCACATACTTTTGAAGCTATTTTTAATACTGACCATGAGGCCTTAACTCAATTAATTATCACTTCTAAGCAAACGGAAGTTAACCAAGTTTTAAGAAGATTAGGTGATGACTTCCCTGAAAAGGTAGCGTCCGTCATCAATAAAACCTATCCTAATCAACAAGTTGTTCAATTAATCTCCAGTCAAATTGATGCCGACCGTATGGATTATTTAAGAAGAGATGCCTTTTATGCAGGGGTATCCTATGGTGAATTTGACTTAACTCGCATTTCGCGTGTCATCCGACCGTTTGATAAAAGAATCGTTTTTGATTTTTCTGGTATGCATGCGGTAGAAGATTATATTATGAGTCGCTATCAAATGTATATGCAAGTTTATTTCCACCCAGTTTCTAGAGGAATGGAACAAGTCCTCAAGGGACTTTTAGCTCGTGCTAAAGATTGTTATCTTGAACGTGACAACTGTCAAAAAATTGAGGCTCCTATCCACTTACTCGAACCTTTTTTAAAAAACAATTGGACCCTTGATGATTATCTCAAGTTAGATGATCATATAATGAACGCTTATTTTATCCAATGGGCAGATGAAAAAGATCCCATTCTTGCTGATTTGGCCTACCGTTTTATTAATCGTAAGCCTTTTAAATCAGTCATTACAAATGACAATGAAAGAGAAGAGCTACGTACTGCCATCTTCAATGAATTAAGTAAAGTCGGATTTGACCCTAACTATTATATTAATGAAGATTCCAGCTTTGACCTTCCTTACGATTATTATCGACCTTATCACTCAAGTCAAAAAGTACAAATTGACTTAGTCACTAAAACCAATCAAGTTGTCGAACTTTCTCAAGTTTCAAGTTTAGTTCATTCCTTAACAGGTCAAGTCAGAGGAGACCATCGTATTTTCTTTCCTAGAGAGTTTATTGCTGATTTATACAATTTGCCTCAAGAAAGTCTCACTGATAGTCAAAAGAAAATTTTAGATGCTTATACCAATGAACGCCACGATGTTACCCACAATATTCAAGAACGCTTATTCTAGAAAGGAAATCTATGAAAAAAGAAAAATCATGTGGAGCAGTTATCTACTATAAAGATAATCAAGACTTTCTTTTTCTCCTCATCCAACATGAAAATGGTGGCCACTGGGCATTTCCTAAAGGACATATTGAAAAAGGTGAAACGGAAGAAGAAACAGCCCTTCGAGAAATTAAAGAGGAAACAGGTCTCGAAGTTGAATTGAATAATCAATTCAGAGAGACTACTCTCTTTTCTCCTAAAAAAGATGTTATGAAAGAAGTCGTCTATTTTATAGCAAAGACAAACTCAAATAAAGTCACTCGTCAATTAGAAGAAGTGAGTCAATTCATATGGCTTCCTTACCAAGAAGCTCTAGATAAAATTACTTATTCGAATGATAAAGACTTATTAGTCAAAGCTCAGAACTTTCTTCATTAAGAAAACCCATTAACCTATGAAGCGGTGAGATAAACACTGCTCATAGTTAATGGGTTAATCTTTTTTCATTTTAAATCTTTTCTTGGTCTTCTGACTTATTGAGAGTTTCATAGCTTTCGTCTGACTTTACCTCTTCTTCCAGAACGAGATCCCCTTCTAGATCTGTGTTAACAGCAACAACTTCTTCTGCTTCATCAGAAGGCTCAACTACTTCATAAGTTTCAACTTCCTCAAATTGGTTGGGCTCTGTTACCTCAAAATCCATTGGCTCGGCAACTTCAACTTCCTTTGTTTGTCTTGGGTCAATGTCTTTTGCTTCCTCTTTTACAAAGTCGGCTTTATGAGTGTCTTTTTCTTTTGATACCGACTCTTGATGAAGGACTTCACCTGTCCTAGGATCAAAATCCGACCTCGGAGCCACTTTATCAGTGACCTCAGGCTCAATAGTAGCTTGCGGTTTTTGACGCTTGTTCATTAGATAGTGATAGCCAAAATAAACAAACAAACATAAAACAGATAAGATAAGTATTCCTGCAAGAACCTTATCCCAATCGACTTGCATCCAACCATTGAATAAAGCAACAGCAATTATCACTAAGGCTGAAGCCCCAATATGACTCGCTAACTTTTGACCAAAAGTTAGTGATTTTGTGTAATAGATTAGGAACAATAGACCTAAAATAATTCCTAAAATTACAATGGATAAGAAAGTATAAATTTGAGGTCCTCCCAAACTGGTTAATAATCCATAAGTTAGTAAAGTAACTAATAAACCATATTGCACAAATGATCCGGCACGCTTGAACATTGAAATTCCTCCTCTATGTCTGTACTGATGGTTCAATTATACCATATTTGAGACAATAAGCCGTCTAAACGAATTGTATTTTTATACAGTCGAAAAACAATGCTCAACATGTCGTATCACTATTATTACCAAGCAGGTTGATCCGAACCCTTTGAAACTTCTTCTATTTTTTTAGCTGTTTGTTCACTTTGATAAAGTTCTACAATTTTTAAAAATAGTGGGTTTTTACTATCTTCCTTACGACTAGCAATAATATTTTTATATGAATCTGGTAGCTTTTCAATATCCGCCGCATCGTTAAAAATAACGAGATCTTCTTCGAGTTCTGCATCATTGGCAAAATTATTATTAATAACCGCAGCCGCTACATCGGGTAAAGCCGACACTAATTGTGCAGCATCTAATTCTTCAAACTTTAAATTCAATTCATTTTTGGTGATATCACTTACTTCAGCTAACACACCCGCTTCATCATCCACTTCAATCACACCTGCTTGTTCAAGTGCTAGTAAAGCACGCCCCCCATTTGTCGCATCATTTGGAATAGCAATCTTATCTCCTTCTTTTAATTGATCGAGAGAATCAATTTTTTCAGAGTAAACTTTCAAAGGTGCAACATATGTATAACCTATCGATACTAAATCTCCGTCATTAGATTGATTCCAATCATTTAAAAACTCAACATGCTGGAAGGCATTTAAATCAATCGATCCATCAGACAAAGATATATTTGGCTGAACATAGTCATTGAATAGAACCAGTTTGATTTTTATTCCTTCCTCCTCTTCTGCAATATCAGCAACACTTTGCCAAACATCTTCTTCATATTCTGAAGCGACACCCACTGAAACACTCTGACCTGAAAAATCTTCTTTATCTTCAGCGAAGACATTATTGAGAGTAACCCCCCCTAATAAAGAACCCACTAATAATACTTTTAAAAATTTTTTCATCATAATTCTCCTTTTCTAATACTTTCTTTTATGTTTTTCTGCCTTTCGAATCAACCAATTAAATAGCAATTGACTGATCAAAACAATTAATAAAATCAATAAGGTTGCTACTATGACAACGTCAAAACGACTTCTTTGATAGCCTCTAGCGATCGCAACGGTTCCTAAGCCACCTCCAGCTACTACACCCGCCATAGCTGTCAAGCCAATAACATTAATAACAGTCGAAGCAGATACTCTTAATAAAGATCCTAAGCCCTCTCGAATATAGACACGCCATATGATGTCCCACGGTGAAGACCCCATGGCCTGAGCCGCTTCAACAATCCCTTCATCTACCTCTAACAAAGCAATCTCCACCTGCCTAGCAAAGAAGGGAATCGTTCCTACAATGATAGGAATGGCAGCCGCCGTCGGGCCAATGGAAGTATTTACAAGCATACGTGTAAAAGGGACTAATAAAGCCAAAAGAATAATAAAAGGAATGGATCTAAAAATATTAATAAAACTGTCTAAGACTTGATAAATCCATTGGTTTTTTAAAATACCTTTTGGTCCTGTTACAACAATAACTACGCCAAGCATTAAACCTAATAAACCTGCAAAAAGGATGGTCAGTATCAGCATATATAAGGTTTCGATAGTTGCAACAATAAATTCGTCGAGAATGGGCCAAGCATTGGGTAACCATTTTTCTAAAAAAGATGATAAATTGGGGAATTGGTCATTAATAAAGGAATATACATTTACTTCTAATTCATCCACTTAACACCCTCCCTATCGGTTAAAATCTCGACATTTACTTTATGTTTTTCCAGAAAGACTAAAGCTCGTTCCCAATCTTGCGACTTTGATTCAACCGTGACAACAAGATTACCTACAAATGATCCTCTTAAAGCTTCAATATTACCATATAAAATATTACAATGTACCTGATAGTCTCTGGCTAACTGTGCAATAAAGGGCTCCGTCACCTCTTGACCGACAAAGGATAAGCGAGCGATGAAATAATCTTCTGAAGAGTTAGCTCCTCGCATTTCTTTAAGCACTAATTCATAGTCCCAATCAAAGTGGGTAGCCATATTTATAAACTCTTGCGTCAATGGGTTTTGAGGTTGGGTAAACATTTCGACAATGCCATTCTCTTCAATCACTTGCCCTTCAGCCATTACAGCCACTCGATGACAGAGGTTTTTAACAACATTCATATCGTGAGTAATCATTATAATCGATAAGCCCAATTCTTGATTTAACTGCCTTAGCAAATCAAGAATAGAATGTGTGGTTTTAGGATCCAAAGCAGAGGTTGCCTCGTCACACAATAAAATTGAAGGGTCTGTAGCTAAGGCTCTAGCAATCGCTACTCTTTGCTTCTGCCCACCTGATAACTGTTCAGGATAGGCTTGAGCTTTATCTAATATGCCAACCATTTCTAACAAAGCAGACACTTTCGCTTCTTTTTCAGCAGTAGATAATTTTAAATCTTTAAGTGGGAAAGCAACATTCTCTGCCACCGTTCTTGAATTCATCAAATTAAAGTGCTGAAAGATCATCCCTATCTTCTTGCGAGATTTTCTCAATTCAGACGCTGACAGTTGCATCAAATCAACTCCATTTATTATCACTTGCCCGCTAGAAGGTCTTTGTAAAAGATTGATTGTTCGAACTAAAGTGGATTTGCCGGCACCAGAATAACCCACAATGCCAAAGATTTCCCCCGCTTGTATCTGTAAGCTTACACCTGAAACCGCTTGGATTTTTTTATTTTCTTTTTCAAAAGTGACAGATACATTTTTTAATTCAATCAAGTATTCACTCCTTTCAATAAAACACAAAAAACTCTCCTCCAATAAAGGACGAGAGTTAATACTTCGTGGTACCACCTTAATTTGTAACCTCATCACTAAGGTTACCTCTGCCAGTACGCAAGTGAGTATCACTTGTTATACTGAGGCTTACTAACGGTTGCAGCCGTTTATCCTTATTGCTATGCATTCAGGATAACCACTCCATGGCCATTTTCAATCGCTTCCTACTGCTTGATTTCACCCTACTCAAGCTCTCTTTAAAATAGTCTGACGATCTACTTTCCACATCTACGTGTTTCATTCGATTTGTTAGAAGTATTCTAATCAAAAAAAACAATCCTGTCAACCATTAATCTACAAAAAATTTTTATTGAAGGATAACTACCTTAGCAATAAGCATATAGCTAGTTATATTTAAGGAATCGCTAGATTAAATCCCTCACTCTTTTCTCATCAAAAATATTATTTTCTAATTTTTAATAATCCATTCCATCTTCTAGCATTACATTAAAGCCTTGTTTACTAACAACTTGCATTAACTGGGCTCTTTTCTTTTCGCCAATAGCAATTTTATTTTTAACTTGATTAGTAAAGCTATCCACTCTTTGGTTGCTATTTCTAGTGTCATAGTATTGTGTCATTTCCTTGTCATAGTCTGCCAACATTTGAAGATAATCTGGATTTGCGCGATAATAATTTTCAGATAATTTAAATTCGATTGGCATTCGTGGTTTCAATGGGGGTTGATCGTCCGGATAGCCATACCCAACCCCTACTAAAGGAAAAGTCAAGTCAGGTAGTTTTAATAGTTCAATGACTCTAGCTGAATCGTTTAAAATCGATCCAAAATAAACCGTTCCTAATCCTAAAGATTCAGCAGCGATCACTAAGCTTTGAGCTTGAATATAAACATCAGCCACTCCCTGAAAGAAATAATCCATTGAGCGATATTTTTCTCCTTGATAGCCTTTAGCCTTAGCTATTTCAGCATTGCGATGCCAATCCACAAGAAAAATCAATAGTTCAGGCACCTCGGCAAGATAGGCTTGTTTTGCAACCTTGGCTAATTCTTCGCGTAAAATACGATCAGTAATACGGACAACTGAAACGGCCTGCAACCCATTTGAAGTCGGACTGGCATTCATAGTTTCCATTAGTTGCTGACGAGTTTCCACTGCAACTGGGCGATCTTTATAAAAGCGAATACTACGGTGATTTTGAATCTGTCTGAGTGTTTCTTCCATAAAAAGGTCTCCTTTTAATTTGATGTCTCTAATTTAGCATTTACTGATTTTAATTTCTATTAATGAAAGGTAGGATATTTTTGAAAAAACATTTTCCTTTTATCATTGTTGGCGGTGGTATTGTTGGATCGACAGCTGCCTATTATCTGACTCGTTCTGGCTATCCAGTAATTCTTCTCGATAAAGAAGTTGGTCAAGCCAGCCAGGCGGCGGCTGGAATTATTTGTCCTTGGTTTTCCAAAAGAAGAAATAAAAAATGGTATCACCTTGTCGTTCATGGTGCAGAATTCTACCGTCAATTTATTCAAGATTTAACTGAAGACGGATTTGATGCTTCCAGTCTTTTTAAGGAAACTGGGACTTTGATTCTACGTAAAAATGAAAAAGACTTACACAGAGATCTTGAAAACGCAGATTCAAAAAGAGAGCAATCTCCTTCTATCGGAAAAGTTTCAACACTAACACAAGAAGCAATTCATGATTTGTTTCCTCTTATTGATAGCCCTTGGCCTGGCTCTTTAATTAAAGGGGGTGGCCGAGTAGATGGACAGGCATTGGTTGCTTTATTACATAAAGCGATTCTAACAAAAGGGGGGAAAATAGTTAAAAAAGAAGTTCAGTTGCTTAAAGAAGGAAAGAGCTTTTTGATTCAGTCTGATCAAGACTCATTTACTGCAGATCAGGTCCTTTTGGCAGCAGGACCCGCTGTCAAAGAACTTCTAAGCTCCTTGCGGTTTGATTGTAACTTGCGCCCTCAAAAAGGCCAGCTATTTTCTATCTACCACCCACAATGGGTCGATAACAACTGGCCTGTTATTATGTCACCGGGTGGCATTGATATCCTTCCCTTTGATAATGGTGAGATAGTAATTGGCGCAAGTCATGAAGATGACCAAGCAAAAGACTTAACCATTAATCCCATGGTTATCAAAGAGCTAAAAACAAAGGCTGAGCAAATTTTTCCGGATGTTTTTAACTATCCTCTTTATCGAGTAAAAGTAGGTACTCGAGCCTTCACTGACAATGGCGATATCTTAATCGGATCCATCCCTGATTTATCCAATCTATGGACAATTTCTGGCTTAGGGTCTTCCGGCTTAACAAGTGGACCCTATCTAGCTTATCAATGGGTCCATAAAATCATCAATAATTATTGGGATCTTCCCGAAGAAATTATTTCCAGTCACCAACTTGTTCATAAAATATAGCAAATGAAAAATTTCAACATTGATTTATTTCGAATTCATGGTACTCTATAAGTATTAAATGAATTGTTACGGAGGAATTAATTTTTATGTGGAAAGAATTTAAAGGTTTTATTGCAAATAAAAATGTTGTTACTATGGCAACTGGGATTATTTTAGGGTCAGCTTTTACAGCAATTGTTACTTCTTTAGTCGATAATATTTTTATGCCACTCATTATAGCCATTACAGGTCAAGCAGATGTTTCAGGTCTTGTTCTGACAGTTGGTAAGACTGAAATTGTTTATGGAGCATTTATCCAAGCAATTATTAATTTTCTTTTAATTGGTAGCTTCTTATTTATCACACTTAAAGCTTTAGAAAAAGCACAAAATAAAAAAATTATTTCTCCAGAAGAAGAGCCAGCAAGCCCTTCAGAAGTCGAACTATTACAAGATATACTCTCAGAATTAAAAAGTAAATAATTAATTAGTTTTAATACCCAGACAAGCCCAGCTTTTCTGGGATTTCCCTTTTCTTGTGCACATTGCCTATCGTATAATCCACAAATTTCAGTTAAGCTAGAATTATTATGTAAGAAAGAAGGATTAAAATGGTTGAAATAAACTTAAAGTCGATTAATAAAAGATATGAAGGCGCAAAAACCAATTCAGTAACTGATTTTAATTTAGATGTAGCTGATCAAGAGTTCATCGTCTTTGTTGGACCTTCCGGCTGTGGAAAATCAACCACCTTAAGAATGATTGCTGGTTTAGAAGAAATAACAGCAGGCGAACTGATTATAGATGGTAAATTGATGAACGACGTAGCACCTAAGGATCGAAACATCGCTATGGTCTTTCAAAATTATGCCCTTTACCCGCACATGACTGTCTACGACAACATGGCTTTTGGTTTAAAGCTGCGTAAGTATGATAAAAGTGAAATTACTCGACGTGTCAATCATGCCGCTGACTTACTCGGCTTAACTGAATTTTTAAACCGCAAACCAGCCGCTCTGTCCGGTGGTCAAAGACAAAGAGTCGCTTTAGGTCGAGCGATTGTTCGTGATGCCAAAGTCTTTTTAATGGATGAGCCTTTATCAAATCTTGACGCTAAATTGCGCGTACAAATGCGGGCAGAAATTGCCAAACTGCATCAGCAATTAAAAACAACTACTATCTATGTAACCCATGACCAAACTGAAGCTATGACAATGGCCAGTCGAATCGTTATTATGAAAGACGGCTATATTCAACAAATAGGTAGCCCTCAGGAAGTTTATAATAAACCCAATAATGTTTTTGTGGCAAGCTTTATCGGCTCACCAGCTATGAACTTCTTTACTGTTACTATTGAAAGTAATACCTTAACCAATAATCAAGGTATTAACTTGCCATTAAGCCCTCATCACAAAAAGTTGTTATCAGATAAGGGTTATTTAGGAAAAGAAATTATTCTTGGCATTCGTCCGGAAGATATTCACGCGGAAAGAAGCATTGTTGCGAAATCTAAAGACTCGCTTGTTAATGCTAAGATTTCTGTCGCAGAGTTGCTGGGGTCCGAATCCATGCTGTATCTAACGATTGGATCAGATGAGTTCATTGCTAGAGTAAACGCACAAGAAGTATATACTCCAGGAGAATCCATTGAATTAGCCTTCGATATGGAAAAAATTCATTTCTTCGATAAAGAAAGCGAAAAAGTTATTCGCTAAATTAAGTATAATCTTTAAACCGTTTATTTACGAGGAGGTCTTACAATGAAAGCAAAAGGAGTCATTCAAATTCCTCACTCTCTTCTTGATTTAGAGGGCTCTCATAAAGAAGGTTATTGTCTGTTTCATATCTTTTTTGAGCATTTGCAAACAGACTTTGATCAATCCTTGTGGTTATCTACTCTCAGATCAAGCAGTCAAAACATTATTGATTATATAAAACGAAATTCACATCACTTTGTTTATGTCATCCACAATTCTTTTTGGGCTAACCAAGGATCCCAAATGATGGAAGGAATTCTAAAAATGCTTAATGATGACTTTGGACAATCAGCGCTTGTCATCATAGGGTCTCCTTATACTGGTATAGAAAGTGTTGAAGATCAAATTTCTTTTGACGTGGCTCAGATAGAAAGTCATCAGAGGTTACTTAAGAAAAACACCATTAATCGCATGAGCCATTTGCTTTTACAACAAGTTGGTAAGAACTTACAAGAAAGTCATCTCGCCCAATTTGCTAACTATGGTCAAACGATTTCAGATGATCAAGATCGTGCGTTGATACGCCAACTCTTTCTAAATGGGGGGAATATTAGTAAAACCGCCCAGGATTTGTACTTACATCGCAACACGCTTAATTATCGAATTGACCGTTTAAATAAGTCAAGCGGCTTGAATTTACGCTTAATATCAGACTTGACTCTCTTATATTTACTGATTTGCTAATTTGAATAACCGATTATTTTAAACACATTACACATGAAAAGCCCAGTTACTGGAAGTAATTGGGCTTTTACTATTTTAAACGAAAGGTACAATCGGCATCATGATCATTAATAACACCAATAGCTTGTAAGTAGGAATATATAGTTACTGAACCTACAAATTTAAGACCATAATTTTTTAGGGAACGAGCGACTTCATCACTTAACTTTGAAGCTGTCTTAGGTTCTTTCTGACTTTTTGGTCTTAATACTAGCTGTCTGTTGGTGAAATGCCAGATATAATTATCAAAACTACCAAAATCTTGCTGAATTTTGATAAAAGCTTGAGCGTTGGTTATTGTAGCTTCTATCTTACCGCGATGACGAATAATCTTTTCGTTTTTTAATAAAGCCTCAACTTTATCTTCTTGATAATTGGCTATCTTTCGGTAGTCAAACTGATCAAAAGCTTGTTCAAAAGCTTGTTCTTTAGATAAAATTAGTTGCCACGACAAGCCGATATGAAACGTTTCTAACACCAACCATTTAAACAAAAGTAAATCATCATGTTCTGGTTTTCCCCATATTTTATCATGATACTGAATATAATAATCAGGCTTATTCGCTACCCATTGGCATCTTTGCATTTTTACCTCCTACTGGAAAATCATAAGCACTTGACGAATACCATAAATTAATAATCCAATCATAAAAAAATAATTTAATTCTTTAGTTAATACAAAAAAAGCAAGGTATTCTCTTAAAATAGCAAAAAAACCATGACCAAATTGGGTTCTTACCCCGACGACTCTTAAATCAAAACCGAAGCGCCAAGCATAAAGATAAGTCCTTAAAAGGTGAAAGTAACTTGTTACAATGAGCGTCTTCCCACGTTCAGGAAAACAATCATTTAAAAGCTCTTGAATATTAATGAGATTTTCTCTAGTCGTTCGAGCCTGATCTTCAATAGTAATGAAGTGATGGTCAATACCATTAGCAATTAAAAATTTCGCCATTTTTTCAGCTTCTGAAGCAATATTTTCGTGACTATTTCCCCCACTGACAATTAAATGCAGCTTTTGACCTTTTGCTCTACTTTGTTTAAAAATTTTTAATGCCCTTTTTAATCGATAAATTAAAGTCTTGTCCATCTCACCGTTCGCTGTTAATTGGGCGCCAAGAACTAATAAAATATCATTAGATCGCATTTTAAACTTAAATAGTAACAAGAGAAGGTTGAGAACAATAAAAAGAAAAAAATTAATAATTAAGTACATAGCCACTAAGGTATAAATAGCTAAGAACCGACTCATATAATAGTTTCTTTGTATAACAACCCATGCTGTAAAAATAACAATCCCAACAAAAGTAAAAGAGATCGTCAAATTAAAAAAAATACGCATGCCTGATAGCGAACGGTCATCTTCTATTCGACTTAACATTAAATAGGCTAACAACAAAAGAAAAAAGGGAATAATGATAGCAATTCCTGAACTTGAAAAATACAATAAATAGCGCATAAGTGATAATAGATACCATCGTGATTCATTAAGTATCGCAAAAAAAACTATCAGGAGTGAAAAATAAAGCAAAGCAATTAATGAGACTTTGCGCCATTTAAAAACGTAGACCAAAACGGATGAGACAAATAAAATGAAAGACAGAAAATACAACAAACCGCTCAGTCCTTTCTGTCGAAATCCAATTCATGATAAGCCGCATAAATTTCTTGTTTTTTGACATTTTGTGCTTGGGCAACCTGTTTAATGGCTGCTTTGGCTGAAAGTTTCTCTTTATCCATTAAAGATTGAACCTGGTCTTTATAGCTTAAGTCTGGATTGAGTAGCGTTTGCCTTTGATCTAATTGACCCATAGACTGCAACAAAAGGACACATTCACCTTTTAAAGAATGCTCCTCAAAATGATTGATTAGTTCTTGGCTTGTGCCTCTAAGATATTCCTCAAACTTTTTACTGATTTCACGAGCTACAACCACTTTTGTATCCGTTCCTAACAGCTGATTAATTTGCTGAATAGATTGCTTTAATCGATAGGGCGACTCGTAAAAAATAGCCGTTTCTTTTCGCCTTCCGATATCTGTTAGTAACTCAACTTGCTCATTTTTACTTCTTGGAAAAAAGCCATAATAAGTAAAGGTGTTTGCAGGTAATCCTGAAGCAACCAAAGAAGTAATGGCGGCACTCGCTCCTGGAAGGCTTATTACGGCTAATGAATTAGCCAGTAGGGATTGTACTAGAGGATGGCCAGGATCGTTGATTAGTGGCATACCAGCATCTGAGACTAGGGCAACCGTATGTCCCTCTCCAATATAGGCCGTCCACTTATCTACTTCCGATTGATTCGAGTGGTCGTGGAAAGAAAACATTCTTGTTTTAATATCATAATGCTTCAACAAAATTCCTGTTTTTCGCGTATCTTCAGCCAAGATTAGATCGACTTCTTGAAGAATTCTAACCGCTCGAAAAGTCATATCTTCTAAATTACCTATTGGAGTAGGAACCAAGTAGAGACAAGAGCTTTCTGTTTGATAACTCTTTTGAATATTCAAAATGCACTCACTTCCTTTAAGCTTAAATCTCTTTGTAAATGACAAATCAAATGCTGACTGTAATCTTTAATAATATAAACACCCTTATCAAAATTAGCCATACCGTTTTTAGCCAAGTAATATTCTTTTTTGGGACGATTTAACTGTTTGAAATGGTACTCCGCAGACATCGCTAAAGACTTATTCGGCCACTTTTCAACATAGATTAGTTTTAAAGGCTGCCGCTTTTTAACGCGAGTATACTTCGCTCCTTTGCCCTTATTATGAGCTTCTAACCTTTGCCTAAGATTGGTTGTAAATCCTCCATAAAGTGTTTTGTCATGACAGTATAAAACATAAAAGTAGAACCCTTCATCATTAATGATTTCCATAGTAGATCTCCTGCATCATAGGGGTATAGGATCCATCTTCTTGATGTACGATAATTGCAGGTTCAACTCGAACGCCTTGTCTTCCTCCCCTGGCAATGGCCTCTACCAAGACACTATTGGCATTCTCAGCTTGTTTTGGATGGACAAAGCAAAGGCGTTTGATAGCAAAGTGATGATTTAATAAACTCATCATTAGATCGTCTAATCTATTTGGGCGATAAACAATAAATAGCCTGCCTTTTTGCTTAAGTAATTGGCTCGCTTTGCTCACCCATTCATCTAAAGTTAAGTGAATTTCATGACGAGCAATAGCATGATAAGGATTAGAATGTAATTTAGCTGCCTCATTGAGCGAAAAATAAGGAGGATTACAGCTGATAACATCTAATCGCTGATTATTTGCTTTTAATTGCCTTAAATCCCCCTGGATGATTTCAATTTGTTCTTCTAAACCGTTTAATCGAACCGATCGTTTTGCCATATCCGCAATATCTGCTTGCAACTCAATAGCTTGAATTTTAGCATCTGTCCGATGCGATAAGAGTAGAGGAATGATGCCACCGCCTGTACAAAAATCCATTATCCTTGAGGAAGAGGACCGCTGATTAAATGTGATAAAATTCGCCAGCAAAACGGCATCCACAGAAAAAGGAAAGTAATTTGGATTTTGTATTACATAACGGTTTTCTCGAATCAGAAAATCAAGTCGTTCTTCATCTTTCACCAATCGTATTTGTTCATCAGTCAGTTTTGGCATAAACAGTTCTTTTGTCATCTATTGCTCTCCTAAAGAGTCAATAATGTCTTGACAAAAGATACATTCTTCATTGGTTTCACGCTTACTACCAAAATAATGATGACAAATATGAATACCTTCATTATAGAAGGCTTGAAGACGAGCTTGCCCACTTTGACGATGCTCAAGCGTTTGCTCTGATTTATCAATAACTTGATTTTTTTGATTTTCCTCATCTTTTAATGGCTTAATTTCTATTTGCTCAACTGCTTGGTACTGCTGCATCCTTAACCGATTGTTTTCATTAGTTAACCGTGTCACTTCTTCCGACAAGGTGTTAACCGTTTCGAACAATTGATTCAGCTCTTGGTTAACTTGCATAAGAAGTTCTTCAATTTTTATTTCAGACATGCTAACACCTCTCTTCATATTACTTCCATTCACACATTTTAATCGCTAAGCGCTCATAGGCCAACTGTGGTGTGACATTAAACAAAAGGAGTTTTTTACTATCCATTAAGAGCTCATTCATTCTATGATAGCTTGTTTGACTCATTTGATGATCGATTCTCTCTTTAATTCTATTTACCCTCTTTTGTAAACTTCCTAAGTGGTTTTCTTTAGATGGATAGTGACTCAATAACAATTGGGCATTCAACCAATTTAAATAATCGAGACCATCTTGGCCTTGATTATAATTAAGATAGGGTTTTAAATGTTGCTGAATAGCGACAAAAGCATAAGGGTTTTCTTGTATCAATAACTGATAAAAATATTCTATGGCTTTTAGCCAAGCTTCGAAAGACTCCGCCTCATAGTCATCCATTAAATTCTCCAAGCGATTGGCTGATAGCTTTAACATTACTCTTGCATGCTGATCACGAATACCTGCTTGCACCATCTGATCAATTTGAGAGTGTTCTTTATCATCTTCCAAGATCACTTCCTGAACTCTCGATTGAATAGTCGGTAGTAATTGTTCAGCCTGACGACTAAATAAAAAGATATAAACATTAGGACTTGGTTCTTCCAAAAAAAGTAAAAGAGCATTGGCTGCTGCTGGGCCCATTAAATCTGCCTGCTCAATCGTAGCAATTTTAAAATCAGCCTCAATCGGACTCGTTCCTAACCATTCTTTTAGCCCTCGGATCTGATCCACTTTGATGCTACGCCCATCGGGTTCAATAGTCATATAATCTGCAAACTGACCCCTAGTAATTCTCTGACAGTCCATGCAATTTAAACAAGCCCTTCCTTCTGCATCAAAATGCTTACAAACAAGGGCTTGAGTAATTGTATCCACTAATTCTTTTTTTGCTGGGTTTAATTCGCCAGTAAATAAATAAGCGTGAGCGAGTCGCTTATGTTGTATCAATAGATTAAAATGCTTTTTGGCAGCTTCTAACCGCATAGACTCCCTCTTTCAAATGCTTGTCTCTTAGAAATGGAAGAAACTTTCAATAGGTAGAACAAAAACAGTCGCTCCACCAACTTCAACTTTTAATGGGTAAGTATTTGAAACTTCCAAATTCATATCTAGATGGATAGGTGTTGAAATATATTGCTCACGAGACTGACATGAAGCTTTAATAACTTCAAGCACTTCCTCAATTCGCTCATCTTCTACTCCTAATAAGAATGTTGTATTACCTGAACGAAGAAAACCTCCAGTTGAAGATAATTTTGTCGCACGGATATCATTTTCTAATAAAGCCTTCCCCAAAACTTGTTGGTCTTGATCTTGCACGATCGCTACTAGTAATTTCATATTATCCCTCCTGATGTATTATTACTTAATCATACCACGTTTTTTTAGAGTTTCGAAGCACTCCAAGCTAACTTGTTCTACACTTTGATTACCATCAATTACCACAATATTTTCCCATTGAGGTATCAAGTCGAGATAGGTTTGTCTGACTCGTTGATGAAAGGCAAGTGCCTCCCGATCGAGGCGATCATACTGTCTACTACCACGAGCTTTCTCGATCCTCTCCAAACCTATGTCAGCAGGAACATCTATTAAAATGGTAAGGTCTGGTAAGTGGTCTTCAATGGCGAACTGGTTAATCTGCCAAACGGCCTCTAAACCGATTGCTCTTGCAACGCCCTGATAGACTAATGAAGACAGCACAAAACGGTCACTAATCACCATTTTCCCCGCTTGAACATTGGGTAAAATTGTTTCACTCAAGTGTTGCCGACGACTTGCTGCATATAGTAAGGCCTCTGTTCGATAGTCCATAGCTGTATTATTAATATCTAAAATGAGTTCGCGAATTTGCTCAGCTATCGGGCTGCCCCCTGGCTCTCTAGTAAATACTGCTTCTACACCTTCTTTTTCAAGCATTGGACCTAAAACTTTGATAATCGAGGTTTTCCCTGATCCATCTGGTCCTTCAAACGCAATAAACTTCCCTTTTGGCATTTGATACTCCTTTATTATAACTCTCTTCGGCCTTCAATGGCACGAAAGAGGGTCATTTCATCTGCGTATTCGATATCGGATCCCACTGATAATCCATGAGCGAGACGCGTTACTTTTATGCCGGCCGGCTTAATCAACCTTGATAAATAAATGGCTGTCGCTTCACCTTCAGCAGTGGCATTAGTTGCCACAATAACTTCTTTAACTTCTTCATCTTGAAGTCTCTTTATTAGTGAGGCAATATTTAAATCCTCAGGTCCTGTGCCTTCCATAGGCGAGAGTACACCTTGCAGGACGTGATAGCATCCGTGAAATTCTTGCATTTTTTCCATCGACATCACATCACGACTATCTTCAACAACTAAAATAATCGATCGATCTCTTGACGAATCACTACAAATCATACATGGGTCTGTATCAGTAATGTTCCCACAAACCGAACAATATTTAAGATCACGCTTAGCGTTTATCAAGGCCTGAGCAAAGTAAGAAACATCTGCTTCAGACATTTCTAAAACATAAAAAGCTAGACGAGCGGCTGTTTTACTTCCGATACCTGGTAATTTAGTGAAGCTATTTATTAATTTGGCAATGGGTGATGGATAATCCATTCCAACCCCCCCTTTCTTTTCTTACTACTAGAAAGGCAAGTTTAGCCCTTTGGTGAATTGGCCCATTTGATCTTGTGTTGTTTGTTCAACTTCTTGAATCGCTTGGTTAATGGTTGCTAAAACTACGTCCTGCAACATTTCGATATCTTCTGGATCAACTAGTTCTGGTTTAATGGTTAATTCTTTGATTTCTTTTTTACCAGTCATAACCACTTTAACTAATTGTTGTGCATCCTCCACCATAAATTCTTTAGCTTCTAGTTCTTTTTGTGTTTTCTCCATCTCTTTTTGCATCTTCTGAACTTGCTTCATCATATTGTTCATATTTGGCATCATTTTGCATCTTCCTTCCATTGTTTCAATATTATTGTAAAATTTGTCTTTTATTTCGACTACGCTTCAATTATAGCATACGGCAATAACTTCTTTCGACTACAAAAGAAGTCTTTTATAATCAAATTAAATAATTCAAATTCACCTCAACTCATACTCCACCTCATACCATTCGTAAAGTATTAATAAACCAAAAGAATCCAAGCGCTTAAACACTTGGATTCTCTATTGACTAACGATCAATTGTAATTCACATTATTTCAGCAGTAAAAGTGATACTTAAAGAATTAATTAAATTCATCACCAACTAGTTTTCTTAACGATCATTGTAAATAGTGATATTTTCTTCACCAAAGAGTTCGATGGCTTTTTGGACCGCTGGATTCTCTTGCTCCTGAGTATCCTCTATATCAAAAAATCCCGTTTGCCCATCCGCCGGTTGAATACTTGAACTTTCTCCCTCTTCAATATGGTGAATTTGACTCCGTTGGAATAAAGCTGCTACATCTTCTGCCGGCTCAGGTAATTGAGCTTCAATTGATTCTAACTCTTCATTTTGAGGCCTATTTTTTTCAGTTTGATCAATTTCTGATAAATTATCCTGATTAATGTGACCTGGGGGATTGTCCTGCGAATCTGTCTGATCATTTTGTAGCGAATCAATAGTTCCTTCTGACGGAGTTATACTTTCTTGAACTTTTGATAACTTTTTAGCTAGTTCTATCGGCTTTCTACCATTTTGTTCAAACAAGATTTTGTAATCCCTTCGAATACCAGACCAATCAGCCTGCCACAAATAAGTGAAGTGAATCGCCTTACCTAAACGCTGACTCGCTATATTATTCACCTGATCCATTAAATGACTATCATGTTGAACAATCGCGCATAAATTTTGGTCTTCGAAGGAAATCAAAGCGCAGTCTGGCCCTGCCGCTAACGGTCTAGTATTATTCAAGCGAACTCTTTGGTTAGGAGCTAGTTCAGCTAAAATAGCTGACCACTCTTTTTTTAAATGGTTAATATCTTCTTTAGTTGCTTGATTCAAAACATTATAAATCGCATGTAAGTCGACCACATAATCTTTTTGAGCAAAATCAGGCTTTTTACGCGGAGTTAATTCCGTTTGATTATTAACTCCTTGAGTAGTACTTTTTTGATTATTTATAAGTTCAGCAAGTAATTTTTTTTGTTTTTCTAGTTCCTCTTGTAACAGTCTAATCTGACTTTCTATCTGTCCAGACATTTGAGGCTCTACTTCTTCTCTTAGAAGTAGGTCCTGCCCTAATTGTGCTAATTGAACCGTCATAACTTCTAAATAAACTTCTGGTTGTGTAGAAAAACGCATCTTATTTTGCGCTTGATTCAAAAAGTCAATTAACTGATAAAAGAATGCTGGCTCAACATTTTCTTTCAATGGCTGTAATTCTTGGTCAGTTAGCAGTGTATGGTTCTTAATTGAAAATAAACTTAAAAGGACATCTCTAGCAAATAAAATCAGTTCTTCAATAAATCGCCCAGCCTGTTTTCCCTCTTGTAATTGTTCTTCCAAGATCTGCAAGGCTTCTTCTACTCGTGATTGAGCAAGCGCTTGAATATATTGAACATAAACGATTTGAGCAAAAGAACCGGATACTAACAAAGCCGTTTCAAGTTCTAGGTGATCTTGCCCATAAGAAAGCGCTTGGTCTAGTAGACTTAGAGCATCCCGCATTCCACCGTTAGCTGCTCGAGCAATAACTTTCAACGCTTCAAGATCATAGTCTTGTTGGTCATGGTCCAAAATATATTGCATCCTTCTAATCAAATCAAGGTCTTTAATCCGTTGAAAGTCAAAGCGCTGAGTTCTTGATAAAATAGTGGCCGGTATTTTATGAGGCTCCGTCGTCGCAAGTATAAAAATTACATTGGCAGGAGGCTCTTCTAATGTTTTTAAGAGTGCATTAAAGGCACCAGTTGTTAACATATGAACCTCATCAATAATATATACTTTATTCTTGGCACGTGTAGGAGCATAGCGAACACGGTCTCTCAGGTCACGAATTTCATCAACTCCGTTATTCGATGCCGCATCAATCTCAATCACATCACTAATCTCTCCTGAAGTAATCCCTTGACAAATAGAACATTCATTACAAGGATTTCCATCCGTTGAATTAGGACAATTGACCGCTTTTGCAAGTATCTTAGCAACAGAAGTTTTACCCGTTCCTCTTGGACCTGAAAAGAGATAGGCGTGGCTTAATTGTTGTTTAGCAATCGCATTCCTCAAAGTTTGGGCGATCATTTCTTGCCCGACTAATTCATCAAAAGATTGCGGTCGCCAAACACGGTATAATGCCTGATAACTCATTATTTATAGCCTCCTCCATTTAGTAAACTTATTATATCGAATTTGTCACTGATTGGCGAATGCTTTTAAAATCTGCCTAAATAGATACTCTAAAATTCAAGATTTTAATCTTCACAATTTATGGTAGAATATAGCTTGTGAAAATGATTAGAAGGAGCGAGTTTATGTCCACACTAGAAATCAAAAATCTACACGTAGAAATTGAAGATAAAAAAATATTAAAAGGTGTTAATTTAACAATTAACACTAATGAAGTGCATGCTATTATGGGACCAAACGGAACAGGTAAGTCTACTCTTTCACAAGCTATCATGGGGCACCCTGACTATACAGTTACACAAGGCCAAGTTCTACTTGATGGTGTTGACCTCTTAGAAATGGAAGTCGATGAGCGTGCTAGAGCCGGTCTGTTTATGGCCGTTCAATACCCAAGTGAGATTTCAGGTGTTACTAATGCCACTCTTATGCGTGAAGCCATCAACTCACGCCGTAAAGAAGATGATCAGATGCCTATTTTTGAATTCTTAGACAAATTAGATGCAAAAATGGCGCTTTTAGATATGTCTGATGAAATGGTTGAACGTTATGTGAATGAAGGATTCTCAGGGGGCGAAAAAAAACGCAATGAAATCCTTCAAATGTTAATGATCGAACCTCGTTTTGCTCTCTTAGACGAGATTGATTCTGGCTTAGATATTGACGCTTTACAAGTTGTATCCAAAGGCATCAACTCTTTACGTGGTGAAGATTTTGGCGCTTTAATTATTACCCACTATCAACGCCTTTTGAACTATGTTGAGCCAGATTTTGTTCATATTATGATGGATGGACGCATCGTGAAATCAGGTGGATCTGAGTTAGCCCTAGAATTAGAAGCTAAAGGGTATAAAGAGATAGCTCTCGAAAACGGCATTGAATTAAATGAAGAGTAGGTGAAAAGATGACTCAACAATTATTCGCACCAACTGTCAACTGGCTTAAGGATATCTTTGACCAAAGTCAACAAGTATTCGAGAATACAAGACTTCCCACCATCGAACGAGCAAAGATCGAAACCTGGCCTTTATTTGTCGAAGCTCAAAGTAGGCCTTCAGCAGCTGAAAGAAAATTAGCTACTCATCCGGACCTTATCATTGCTGATTGGCAAAGCGCTCAAACTGATCACGAAGAACTTTTAAAAAAGTATTTATTCCAAGCAGTTCCTGCTAATCAAGATAAAGTTTCTGCTTTCCAATTAGCTCATTTAAATCACGGCACCTTGATTTATGTTCCTGATAACTATCAAGGCAATGAAACCTTTGAATGGGAACAAAATTTCGATGATGGAGCCCATCAATATCTACTACTTGCCGTTGGCAAAAACAGTCAGTTTACTTTTTTTGAAAAACTAAAACAAAATCAAGTGGCTAACCATAGTCAAAGCTACACAGTAGAAATCATCCTCGAAGATGGAGCAAACTTGCATTATATGGCTATTGATCAAACGAAAACCGACCAAGCTAGCTATATTCGTCGCCATGCTTTGGCTAAGAACGACGCTCATATTCAATGGTCAATTGGTTCATTTAATGATGGAGCAACGATTGTCGATTTAGCTTCTATTTTAAAAGGTAAAGGTTCACACGCTCATTTATCCGAAGTGGCTATTTCTAATCAAAACTTTAAACAAATTTTAGACACCAAAATCAGTAATTATGGCAACCATTCCATTGGACACATTAACCAAAGAGGTGTTGTCTTAGACCAAGCAGTCCTGACAATGAATGGTATTGGCAAAATTTTCAAAAATGCTAAAAACGCGGATGCTCAACAAGAAAACCGTTTACTCATGCTCTCTGATCAAGCCCGTGGTGATGCTAACCCCATTCTTTTAATTGATGAATTTGAAGTGACTGCAGGACACGCTGCCTCCGTATCCAAGGTGGATGACAGTCAATTATGGTATTTAATGACTCGTGGAGTAAATCGCACTAAAGCAGAATATCTAGTCATCCGTGGCTTCTTAATGCAAACTTTAAATCAAATTAAAGATCCTGAGAGAAGACAAATGATGATTGATGCTTTAGACCAAAAATTAGAAAGCATAAATTCAGGTGATAGCCTTGACTAGACAAAATCTTTTAAAAGTTCGTCAAGAATTTCCTATACTCGATCAAATCGTTAATGATGAGCCACTTATTTACTTTGATAATGCGGCGACTTCCCAGACCCCTCAATCAGTGGTCGAGGCGATTGTTGCCTATTATCAACAGGATAATGCCAATGTTCACCGTGGCGTACATACCCTAAGTGAGCGCGCTACCCAAGCCTTTGAAAAAGGTCGTGAAAAAATTGCGGCTTTTGTCGGGGCAGAAGCCAGTGCCTGCATCTCATTTAGCTCAGGGACAACCGATAGCATCAACAAAATTGCTCGTGGACTCATCGAACCACGCCTTCAAGATAGAGATATCATACTCACAACGCGCTTAGAGCACCATTCCAACCTAGTGCCTTGGCAAGAGGTATGTAAACGCACCGAAGCTAAGCTCAAATTTATGGACCTAACTGCTGATTATCAAGTGGATGTAGAAGCTTTATCACGTAAGTATAAAGATCAGCCAGTCAAAGCAATTGTTATTCAACACTTTTCAAATGTGTTAGGTGTACAGCAACCCATTCAAGCTCTCAGTCAATGGGCCCACCAACAAGGTGCCCTTTTGATTGTTGATGGCGCTCAAGCCAGTCCACATATTCGTTTACATTTGAAGGAATGGGAAGTTGATGCCTATGCATTCTCAAGCCATAAAATGTATGGTCCGATGGGATTGGGGATCACCTATTTAGCTAAAGAACATCATGAAAGCTGCTTACCGGTTAGCTTCGGTGGTGAGATGATTCACCTAGTAGAAGATACTCAATCCAACTACAAACAAGCTCCATGGAAGTTTGAAGCCGGCACCCAGGCAATCGCTCAAGTGGTTGGGTTGACTCAAGCAATTCAGTGGATTGAAGCTATTGGCTTTGATCAAATTCAAGCCCAAGAGAAATTATTAGGCGATAGACTGTATCAAGGAATGAAAGAGTTAGAGGACGTCGTTCTTTATACTCCTGAATCGGCTAAAAGTCATGGTATTCTTTCTTTTAATATTCAGGGAGTCCATCCGCATGATGCTGCAACAGGTTATGATCAATTAGGGATCGCAGTCCGAGCAGGACACCACTGTGCTCAACCCTTGATGCGTCTGCTTGAAACTCCAGCCACTTTAAGAGCCAGCCTGATGGTTTATAATACTCTTGAAGAAGTCGACCGTTTTATAGAAGCTACCAAAGAAATAAAGGAGTTTTTCACTTATGGCACTTAGTCGATTAGACCAACTCTATCGTACGATTGTACTTGACCATTCTTCAAACCCTCATCATCGAGGGCATTTAGAAAAACCTACCCATCAAATGCAATTACTCAACCCAACTTGTGGTGATGCCATTACTGTGGATATGATTGTTAAAGATAATCAGATTGAACAAATTGCTTTTAATGGTGAAGGTTGCACCATTTCTATTTCCTCAGCCAGTATGATGACGGATTTAATGATTGGTAAAACGGTTGATGAAGCCATCCAATTAGTGCATGACTTCAATCAATTAGTAGGTGGAACAATCGGTAACGATGAAGAAAAAAAAGATGAAGCTGAATTACGCAAACAATTAAAAGATGCAGCTATTTTGGCTGGCGTCAAAAATTTTCCAGCCCGTTATAAATGTGCCATTCTTTCTTGGCGAGCCGTCGAGTACGGACTCGATCAAAACCGCAATGAACAATTGCTCCATCAAGATGGCATTGAAAGAAAGGAAGATGAATAATGTCAGAAGTTCCTGTATTAGGTGAATACGAATACGGTTTTAAAGACGATGCTAAAATCCTCTTTTCGACTGGAAAAGGACTTAATGAGCAAGTCATCCGTACGATTTCAAAAGAAAAAGATGAACCCGAGTGGATGCTTGACTTCCGGTTAAAAGCTTATGAAACTTTCCGCAATAAAAAAGTCTCTACCTGGGGCGTTGATTTATCTGATTTAAATTTCGACGATTATATCTACTATCTAAAAGCAACCGACCAACCTGTTCGTACGTGGGATGAGGTGCCAGACAAAATTAAAGAAACTTTTGAACGTCTAGGTGTGCCAGAAGCCGAACGGGCTTTCTTAGCTGGAACCAGTGTTCAGTATGAATCAGAAACCGTATATTCGCGAATGAAAGACGAAGTGGATAAATTAGGCATAATCTTTACCGATACCGACTCTGCTTTAAAAGACCATCCCGAACTTTTTAGAGAACATTTTGCCTCAGTCATTCATCCCAATGAAAACTTTCAAACAGCCTTAAACTCAGCTTGTTGGAGTGGTGGATCTTTTATCTATATTCCTAAAGGGGTTAAAGTTGATATGCCACTTCAAGCCTATTTCCGTTTAAACAATTCGAGTGTGGCACAATTTGAACGCACCTTAATTATTGTGGATGAAGGGGCGAGCGTGCATTATGTGGAAGGCTGTACTGCTCCAACTTATTCCGCCACTTCCATGCATACTGGGGTGGTGGAAATCGTTGTTAAGAAAAATGCAACATGTCGCTACACAACCATTCAAAACTGGTCCAATAATGTCTACAACCTAGTAACACAGCGTGGAACAGTTGCTGAAGGTGGTACCTTGGAATGGGTAGATGGTAACTTAGGCTCTTATAAAACGATGAAGTACCCTTCCTGTCGCTTAAATGGCGAGGGAGCTAGAGGAACTGTCTTATCCATTGCCTTTGCCGGCGAGGGACAACATCAACATTCTGGAGCTAAAATCTATCACAATGCTCCAAACACTTCCTCAACCATTGTTTCCAAATCGATTGCTAAAGATGGGGGAAATGTCGATTATATGGGGCAGTTGTACTTTGGCCCTGAAGCAGATGGGGCTAAATCCCACGTAGAGTGTGACACCATTATCATGGATGAAAAATCAAAATCAGATACCATCCCTTTCAATGAAGTACATAACTCGAATGTTTCACTTGAGCACGAAGCCAAGGTATCACGTATTTCTGAAGAACAGCTCTTTTACTTAATGAGTCGTGGCATTAGCGAAGAAAAAGCGACTGAAATGATCATCATGGGCTTTGTCGAACCTTTTGCCAAGGAATTGCCATTGGAATACGCCGTCGAGTTGAACCGCTTGATCGCTTACGAAATGGAAGGCAGTGTTGGGTAATCTCAATTTTAACGTTAGAAATGTTGATTTATCAATGTTTCTAACGTTTCTTTTTTTAGAAAAAGCAAACTAACTACAAAACTAACTACAACGGCGTTTAAAACAAATATTTCTCTTTTTCAATGAATTGTGCGAATCGATCTGCACTTCGTTCTTCACGTTCAGGATAGAAGTAGTTATAGACCTGACGAGTCATTTTAGAATCTTTATGACCGACACGATACATAATATCCTCTAAGCTCATATCGGCCATTGCGCAAAGAGAGACATGTGTCTTTCTAAATTCATGAAGAGTAATTCGTTTTAAATTGTATTTAGTTGCAATTACATCGTACCAATCATTGGCTTGACCAGGACGACAAAATTTATTTTCTCTGTTTGCGAAGACAAGTTGATGTTTATCGGTTGTTTTGAAGCCTAAAATATTAAACTCGAATTTTTGTCTGATTTGCCATTTCTTCAACATTGTCATTGTCTCTGTATCAATCGAGATTGTTCTTTTTCCAGCAGTTGTTTTAGCACTTTGGCTAGCTACTTTAGTCACTTTAGTATTAGGACTGCTTTCAACCTCAGCTAAGGTTTTACTGATCGTCAATTTTTTACTATCAAAATTAATGTCATTCCATTCCAATGCAAGTATTTCTAACTTTCTGGCGCCTGTATAAGATAGAACACGAAAGTAAGTCTCTATTTTCATGTTGCCATGTTTTTTACAGGATTCTAGGAAAATAGCTAATTCTTTTGGTGTATAAACAGTCATTGTTTCTGTAGCCACTGAATTTTCATCAATTTCTTGACGTTTGATTGGTTCGGTTTTTCGCATTGGGTTTTCATGGATAAGTTCCTGCTGTACGTCATATTGCAAAATCTGAGCAACAGCTCGCCGAAAATAATAGGCTTGTTTATATCCATCTCTAATCCAACGCCGATTGACTTGAGTACAAAATCGTACGGAAATATCTTTCAGCACTTTATCACCAAAATATTCCAATGCATGATCTTCAATCACTCTTCTTGTTATCATGATAGTAGAAGGTTTCACTTTCAAGCGGTATTGTTCAATAAATTCTTCGTAAAGCTCTTTAAAAGTAATGTTACCATTCATTTTGAGCGTATTTTTATCAAAATCAAGTGGTTGAAACTGTTGGTATAAATGCACCATTGCTTCACGATCACCTTTTTGAGCTTTAATTGCTAAAGAAGTAAGAGTTTCCATATTCTATTCCTCCCATAGGTAATTTATTAATTTTCTATGGGAGGGAGGAGCTCGTATATGAACGAATCGGAGATTATCTTTTCATTAACCCCTTTAACTTTTCTAATAACCTTTTCTTGTAAATAGAAATTGCCTGCTGTGATATTTCCTTTTCTTGTGCAAGTTCAGTATCACTTTTTTTTATAACATATTTTTCTAGCAGAAATCTCTTTTCTTTAATATTAAGTTGTTTGATTGCTTTCATAAGCATTTCATTTTCAAAATACGTTTCAAGGTTTTTCAAGTCAAGTAATGGCATATTGGTAATAATAAAATAGTTATCTGTGTAAGAAGAATCGAGCATGATATCTTGAAAATCGGTAAGGAGTAGTCGAGTGGAGTAGTTCCTCTTTTTTCTATAATAGTTGTTTGCATGATAGTGTATACCTATATGAATGTATTTTTTTAGTTTGTTATCGCTTGGAGTACTGGCCATGTAAACTACCTCCTTTATCTATGTGATTTTTCCGTATGTCTATACTGCCAAAAACCTCTATGAACTTTTTCAACAGGCAAGTTATTATCGTCTACCATTTTTGGTAAAATGTTATTTACTAGGTTTTTATAACCTAAATTGAAATGTAGATTTTTAGTGACTACAGAATAAATTTGTGAGGCATTCATTGGTATACCAGAAGTTTTCAGGACATCGCAAATATCCTTAGAAATAATGTCATAGGGGATAGAAGAAGGCTTTATTTTTTGATCATTAAATTTTGCGTAATCAATTTCTTTCTTTGGAATAATAGTCGTCTTAGTGTACGGTGGTCCTTCAGAAATAGTATTTTCAATTTCTTCTATTTGGTTTAATCGTTTTTCGATTGCCCCATAAAGACTGGTAATTGCTTTTCTTTCATGGATCAGTTCAACTATAAGCTTCATCAACGCTCTTTTTTCTTCTAATAAATTCAAAATAATCACCTCTTTATTAATAAAAGGTTTTAAAGCTATCTAATAACAACAAAAAAACTATCAATTATATTTTGATAGTCTTTTGGCTGTTTCATTAAATTAAAATTAGATGACGATAGTTATTTATATCAACAGACTATTTTCTGAATAAAGATACACAAATAATTATGAATACAAGAAAGCAAATTATTGGGGAGACCAAAAGAACATAGCTGAAATTAGTGTGTTCATAAAAAAAATCAACTAGGGATTTATTGTTAATGCTTATTGTAATAAAGCGGATTCCCCATGTAAAAGGAAAGAGTATCCAAATTCCATTGCCTAAGGCTGTTAGACCTACTATAGCTGTTAATAACGAGGAGATCAATCCTATAAAAAGAGTCGTAATAAGACTACAAATGATGCTAAGGAAAAAGTATATTATATATGAAGTTATAAAAGATATCCATGTTAAGGCAAAACCGTAAAAAAAATGAGAGTAGAAAACAATAGAAGATACATTGAATGTAAACTTAAGTAACATAATTGTGAGGAACGAATTAAATAGAAATACAAAACTAATCACTAAATACGAAAAGATAAACTTTTGAGATAATAAAAAGTAATAGTGATGATTTAATCCAAAGATGTTTTTGAAGTTTCCAGCTTCTCGCTCACAGTTATTCATCAATGCTACTATGAAACTTACAGTAAAAGGTAATAAGAAATTGAGAATAGAAAAGTAATTAGAATAAAAGCTACTTTCGGATACTCTTTGGTGTGTAAAAAAGATGTATCCAAAAATTAATAGATTAAACAAGATTGGAAAGCTATACAAAGTTGTTCTAAAAGGTGAATTTTTTGTTTTAAGCCATTCGGCACTAAAAGAAAAAGTCATTATTATTCACTCTCCCTAGTTCGAGATAAGATTAGTGGAACACTTATATAAAGAATAATGAAAATCAAAAGAGCAAGTCCAAGCCCAGGGTAGACTATTGAAGTAGAGTTTAACGGATCATTTTCTTGTAGTAACGTGCCATTTGGATTTGTTTTAATTATTGGAGTGATCAAACGTAGTGACCATCCCCAAGGACTTATATACCAATGGTTTCCTACCGCGGTGAAAATGCCTGTTACAATACCAAAAAGATTTACAATAATTGATAAAATTGGTGTTGTTAGTTGTGCCAATAAAATTGAGAGTGGAATAATAAATAATGTAGTGATCCAGAGAACTAGTGATGCTAATAATACATTCGTAATGATAATATTTGATGAATCATACATGATGAACTCTAAAATTATGGTCAAAAGAGCTATCAAAATGTTAGCTGTCAATGAGTAAGTTGCTAAGGTAATTAATTTTGTTTTCCAGAACATATTTTGGTTTAACAAATAATAATAATTCTGAGTGTGAGTTTCCTTTTCTCTTTGTATTGATTGATAACCCAAAACTGCCAATCCTATGGGTAAAAAAAGTGTTGGCCACCAGTTATAAATGAGGGGTACAAAAAAATTTATATCGAAATACATAAATTGAGAAAATGGAATACAGATTAGTACAACCATCAGTGGGAACCACATAAAGAAAAAATGACTGAAAGAACGTTTTCCCTTGATATATTCAGCGGCTATATAGTTTTTCATTTTGTTTTCACCACATCTCCTTCAGAGTCTATTCTGTCCAGAAAGAAATCTTCTAAATTAGTATTGTCAGGTATCGTCCCTTCATATTTCAAACTACCAGCATTCATAATTCCAACGTAGTTAGTCATATGCTGAATTTCATTTAGATTATGACTGGACACTATAACTGTAATTCCAAGCTTAGGAAAGGACTTAATTAAATCTCGAAGTTGCTTAATGCCAATGGGATCTAAACCGTTCGTGGGTTCATCCAAAATGAGTAATTCAGGTTGTCTTATTAATGCGGCTGCAATGCCTAGTCGTTGCTTCATTCCTAGAGAAAATTTAGCAACGATTTTTTTCCCAGTATTTTCTAAATCAACAAGATGTAAAACTTCTTTAATTCGCTCTTTTTTCAACCCAAAAAGTTTTACTAAAACTAAAAGATTTTCTTCAGCTGTTAGGTTCTTATACAATGCAGGATCTTCAATCAATGATCCAATTGTAGGAATATTATTTGCTTCTTCAGTAATTATTATTTCCCCACTTGTAGGTTTTAAACTACCTGTTAGCATTTTTAAAGTTGTTGATTTTCCAGCTCCATTTGGCCCAACTAAACCATAAATCGAATTTTTTTTTACACTTATAGAGAGTGAATTAACAACGACTTGTCTGCTAAATTCTTTTGTTAAACTCTCTGTTTTTAATAGTAAACCCATATGTTCCATGCTCCTCTCCTAATTGAGTGATTTTAGTTTAACAACAAATAATAACTTTTTTATAAACAAATAAAAAAAGAGATAGTTTATAAAAACTTTACATTCTATGTTTATACTTCAAATTGTAATCGGTTACTGATATAAAAAAATGTTAATGAGTGATCAAAGTGCCTAAGTATATTGAAAGCTTCACAAGCTTTAAAAAATAAGAAACTTTTGAATATAGCTTGTGAAACTATGGAAGCAGCTATTGATTCTGAAATTGGGCTTATATCACCAACGTTTTGCCATGGTTATATTGGTGTCTCATATATTTATAAGAAATTTTATGAAAATACCAAAATTGAGGTGTTCAATCTTGAGTCTAAGCGATTGATGAATGAAACTATATCTTTTTACGATGAAAAACTTCCATTTGGATTTCCTAATTGGGAGCACAATACAAACGATCAAAATCAACAAGAGATGAAAATGATTAATACTATTGGTATACTTGATGGTGTAACTGGTGTATTGCTTCCTATTTTGTCTATGATAGGGAATAAAGAGACCAATTGGGATGCAGTATTTTTACTTGATTAGACAAACAATGGTGGAGATTTTTATGATTGAGATTATTTATGTTGATGATGATATTCAAATCACAGATTTGGTAAAACAATATTTAGAAATGAATAACTATAAAGTGACTGTTGTTCATTCATTTCAGGAATTAGATGAGATAGATATTTCATATTTTGATTTAATGCTATTGGATGTTATGCTGCCCAATATTAATGGTATTAATATCTGTAAACGTATCCGGGATACTATTTCATACCCAATTATTTTTATTAGCGCTTTAGGATTAGAAGAAGATATTATTAGCGGTTTAGAAAGTGGTGGAGATGATTACATTACTAAACCATTTAGCTTAAAGCAGTTAAAAGTAAAGATAGATAGCCATCTAAGAAGAGAAAACAGAAACAATCTTCCCCGAAAAATGATCCGTACTCAAAACGTAGTTTTGAATAAAGAAAAAAAGCAGATTGTTGTAAATGATACTATTGTTGTATTCCCTAAGAAAGAATATTTAGTTATAGAGAAATTAATTAGTAATATCGGAAGTGTTATAAGTAAAGATCAAATTTTCGAAACAATTTGGGGATATGATAGCGAAAGTAGTTTAAGTACAGTTACTGAACACATCAAAAAAATTAGATCTAAATTAGCTGAACATGATTCTAATTTTTCATACATACAGACCAAATATGGATTGGGTTATATTTGGGAGCCTAAATATGAAAAATAACTATTCACTTAAGCGTTCATTCAACTTATTGGTCATAAAAGTAGTTACATCTACAGTTGCTTTGTTTTTTGTAATACTTATATTTTGGTTAATTTGGTTATCTGTATTCCCTAGAAATTATTATGAAAAAGTTTATTCGGAGTCTTTTTTAAAATCTGTAGAGAAAGAAATCCCCAATCTTTTATTAGGCGAAAACAGGGATATTCCCAATAAAGATTCTAAATTTCAATATTTGATAACTATTGATGGGAAGAAACAAATCAAAAGTGATGATTTTCCAAATAATGGTATTAAGTTGAACGAAACGTCTAATGGTACTCACTCATTTGTGGAAAATAATGAAATGTATTCTTTTAAAGTATTTGATCATTATCCTACTGTCAAAATATTAATGATTTATCCTGCCTTTTCAACAGGCAATCAGGTAGTAGATTATATAAATGTTGTATTTCAATATTTTATAGTAGCTAGTCCATTTATGCTATTTATTATTTTTCTTAGCATTTTTACTACTAAACTATATCGAGCGATTCGGTCAAAATTTAAAATAGTAGAAACTCATTTAAAAGAGATTGAAGAGGGGGATTTATCAACGCCACTACCCGATTTTAATGACAAAGAATTTGGTGAATTATCTAGACAGGTCAATAAAATGAGGATTGAATTAAACAATTTATTAGATGAATCTCGAAAAAAATCAATTGTACAGAAACAATTATTTTCTTCTATTGCACATGATGTAAGAACACCATTAACTATAATCAATGCTGAAACTGAATTATTAGAGATGTTATCAGAAGATTCCGCTGTGCAGGAAAGATGTTCTGTGATTGCTTCTGAAGTTTCTAGAATCGATAAATTATTAACTGAGTTGCTCAAAATAACTCGTTTAAACACTGATAGCTATACTTTGAAATATGAAGAACTTAACATAATTGATATTTTACATTCGACTATATTAGAGTTCTCTTCGTTATGTAAAATGAATGAAATTAAAATCCGAGAAAATTACAAAGACAATTTGATAACCATATATTGTGATCAACTAATGATTACAAGGATTATTCAAAATGTTTTATCAAATGCAGTTGAACATGTAGACATAGGTGGAGAAATTGAATGTTCGGTTATCCAAACTCTTTCAGAAACTACAATTTCTATTAGTAATACAGATTCTCTATTTTCAGATGAGTATTTAAAGGGGGAGTTCATTCCATTTTATTCCGATAAATGTCAAAGGGAAAAAGAGCATTTTGGGCTAGGTTTATATATGTCAGATTTGATGATAAAAAAAATGAATGGTTTAATCTCCATAAAAAATGAAAATCAACAAGCAACCGTGATTATCACACTAAAAAATGAAGGAAGGTGAATAAATAGTGAAAAAATTAATTAGCACATTGTTAGCGTTTGTGATAGTATTACTCCTTTTAATGCCATTTTCTGAGGTTTCGGCATCATCAATTCCTGAAACAATAGATTATTGGGTAACACCAAAGGTAGTTCACATTAAAAACGATGATTTATTAAAATCATATCTGGCTTTAGACTACAATAACAATACGAGACAAATGGTATGCGCTTCAAAAGATCGATACACATTAAACTATGATTCTAATATTTCTATTTCAGATAAATCAATGAGTGTAGAAATAATCGGACATGTATTTCCTAACACTGTTGCTAATTATCTTCCCGGATGGTTAGCATTAATTATACAAAATCATACTTCTGTCATTGATTCTGGTGAAAAATCGATAGATCGGGATCGCTGGGTGTGGGATTCAATCGCATTTGTATTAGGTGATTATAATCAAATTACTTCAGAAGCAAGAAATGATGAAGTAAAAACAAATCAAGAAATTGTAGATGGTATCTATAATCAAAACAGAATGACTGTGTCTTGCAAATTAGATAAAGATATTATGTTGAAAGTTGTAACTGATATTCAAAATAATGATGTAGATCCAATTTTATTAGAAGTTTTCGAAGGCTGAAAATCATAGATAGATGCATAAATTCTAAAATGAATAAAAAGTAAAACCCAAATTTTCTCATGAGGTATTTGGGTTTTATATGATTTTGCGCTATTTTTATTGAACATGAATAATTTATGTTAAATTGAAAACTTTTGAAAAACTATGTGAATAAAGTCAAGGTGTCCCATACCCCATAATATAAGGGCTGTTTTTTTTTATAATTTTGTTTTGCAATCATATCACCAGAATTTCCTTCAAGTGTGTAAACAACTTCATTTTCTACTTTCTCAACAATCCCAACATGGTCACTGATAGAATCACCATCCCAATCAAAAAAGATGATATTACCACTTTTAGGAAGATTCCCTCCTTCTAGCCATTGATTTTTAGCTTTAAAGTTTTCAATACCTGTTGGGCAATAGGCGAAACGTTCCATTTTAACCCCAACTTTTTCCGCATTATAAGAAACAAAAATAGCGCACCATTCTACACGTCCATCAAAGCCATACCATTGCCAATATTTCGTTCCACCCTCATGTGTTCCTTCATCCAATTCTTTAAGTGCTGCCTTTACAATTGCTGCATTCCCTTGACTATTGTTGTTGGAAGTAGACGTGATGTATTGCTTAACAATTTGAGCATAAAACATATTGCCGTACGCATAACGATAATCATAGCCTAAGCTGACAGCTATAGGATTAGTGTAAGTGATTGTTTTTCCACCTGCTTGAGTTTTTGAGAATTGAATTGCATTATCCAGAGAGTAGCTCTTACCTGAATGACTTAGAAAGCCACCGCCAAAATTATAGGCTTGTACAATATTTAAAACATCGTAATCACGATGTCCTTTCCACATATCTGCAAAATATTTTACGCCAACCTCAATAGATTCGTTTGGATCTTGAATTGAATTTGGTTGTTTTCCTTGGCTTTCGGAACATTGCATTATATCGGGATATTTTTCTGAATTTCCACCTGATTCTGCCATAATGATTCCTAATAAGTAAGGAACCGCTTCTGGAATTTCATTTTTAGTAACTTCTTTTGTGACTTTATCTTTCTAACGAAGCACTACTTCTGGCAGGTTTTGTCCTTCTTCGGAGGCTGTGTGTGTAGTAGAAGAACTACTGCCAGCGATGAGCATAAAAAAACGAAAAAGAAGCCCAAAAAAAGCAAGGGAAATAACTTACGCATTTTCATAGGCTTGTTCCTCACTAAATTCTGGCGTAGTATAGGTTTCTTTCCTTAGATGACTGATTTCTTTTTCTAGTTGCTGAGCTTCTTGTTCTGAATCTGGAGAAGGGAGGTGTGGCTCTGTTTCTGATGAGTCGTCCTTTACATTGCTTGTTTCAATGACTGATTCAACAGGTATTTCTGTTTCATCTGTTAAAGCATCTGGGCTAAGCAAATGATCATCAACCTCTTCTGTAGGTAATGCGGTTTCAGCGAGTAATGGCTCTGTATTTGAAACAGAACCAGGAGTTTTCTCAACAGGATAGTTAAATGATTCTTCTGAGTCGTTTGCATCAAAAGTATCGGTAGGAAGTGGTTCTTCTTTGGACTCCATTGGTTGTTTATCAAAAGGCATTGTCGCTTGATAAAGAGAAGTTTCTTCCTCCCCAGCTTGCACTAATAAATTATCCTGTAGTTCATTTTGACGATAAGCGTGATCTAGCTCTATACCTGATCGAAGATAATCATTTTCTGCGGTTTGTGTTTTATAGTCTTGTTCAGCATAGCGATTTTGCTGATCTTCTTTTTGTGCTCGTTGTTGTTGCCTTTCTTGAATAGCTTGTTTTGGGTTGAAAGAAAAGTCTTTTAACTCTGCTTTACCTTTCGTCAATGAACGAACAATCTGTCCTTTATTCTTCCAGATAAATAGCCCCAACAAAACTTTGACAAACAGTCCCACAATCATAGTGACAATGTTTGTGACAACAAAAAAAGTATCTAACAAATTTAAAATAGAGAACAAGAGACCAAAACCGAATCCAATCCCTATCTTTGAAGCAAACAGTGTTCCTAATAACATGAAGCCATTTTTTAACAGCTGGTGCATATTTGGAATCAAAGCTAAAAATAGTATTGAAGGAAAGAGAAAGAGGATGCCGTAAATTAATAGCTGGATTAAAATGTTTGCAACTCCGATAATTAGTACAGCCGTTCCAATCACGATTAGCATAATAAATGTATTTAATAAAACAGCAACTTTTTCGGTCATACGATCTGAGGTGAGATAAGAACTTTTTTCGGAGTCTTTTTTTATTTTATCTGCAATTTCGTCTGTCTTTTTTTTGATCAAATGTTTCGCCACTTTTAACGAGATAGGATTCAAATTGCTCTTTTGATACGTCTGTTTTTCCAAAGTTGAGTAAAGCATACGGTTTAATAACAAATTCATCAAAAATGAGATTTCGGATATTACTTGTTCCGTCTAGTTGTTGATTTGATCCAAGTAACTTTTCTGAGATATTGCCAGTGTTTTTTGTTAGACTACCACTTGTTAAATCAACTAACTGTCCTTGCACATTTTGAGAAAGGGTATTCACTTCTTGAACTTTGTTGGCACCATCGGCAAAGAAGGTCATACTGCCAACGTAGATTAAGGTGAAAATACCAAAACGGATTAATGCCTTGCTGATTCCTTTTTCAAAAAAATCCTTCACTGAAATGACAATCACAAATGTAAAAAGGAGAATCCCTACAACACTGAATAATTTGTTGTAAATAGCACCGGTAGTAGAGAATAAATCTGGTAATACTCCTTCTAATAAATTTAAACTAAAGAGTTTGTCTATCACATAATCTAATGCCAGAACAAGGTATTTGATTAAGCCAAAGGCAATATTGAGCAACGCATTTAGCACACTTTTTAAATTTTCATTGATGCTAAACCAGCCGCCTTTTTCAAAAAAAGATTGGAAACTGTCAATATCAAATAAATCTTTTAGTAACATAGCAGCTCCTTTCTAAGCGCTAAAGGTTGTTTCCACATCTGCACTTGTATTTTTTTTGACCGTTTGCAGCATTTGATGGATTTCTTCATAAGGACAGTAGACAAGCATTTTACCAACACGTCCTCGTAAATCTAAATAAAGGCAATGATATTTTGGTAGATTTTTTAACCACTCAATATTCTCATTAGTGATTTCTAATCCTAAATGATGAAGAATATCTTCTCGTTCATCTTTATCATCGTAAGCAAAAATTCGTCCAAAGTTTCCTGTATCATCTTCTTCGCGATTAAAACAAATATTTCTCTCTTAAAATAAGAGTTATATCTTCTAAAATTTCTTGATGATAAACACTAATCAGCTTTATATATTACTTGACAAAATTATTTTGCCATCTTGAGTTAATTATTTGTATATTCAGAGTGACAAAACTTCTATTCATATACTTGAAAGTTTATGAACATTGAATTTTAAAAATTTTACACATTGCTACTTTAAAGATAAAAGGAAGTGCTAGTGGTGTTCTTGTTAATTATTATTGGTCTTTTATTAATAATCATTGGTATTCAACTTAGAAGAGGAAAATGGTACGGAATAGTTGCTGGGAATAATTTTAAAGACAAACCGATTGAAATTCAAAAAAAGGTGCAGTAGGAGCTTCGTCTATTACTTTACTCGTAGGTAGCTTTTTAATAATTATTTATATTTTAGATTTTTTTGGTATTCAAACTGGGTTTTTAATCATTCCCGTACTTGTAATAGTGATACCGTATTCTTTTTTTTCTATATATAAATATCTTAAACACTTCATTAAATATGGAGAATAATGACTCTATTTAGTTAGAAAAAGAGTGTCAGAAAATCTACCCTCAAAAATTAGAGGTTCAGTTGTACTGTGACCTCCAAAAGATAGCAAGTTTAAACAGTTAATTTTGATATTTTAAAATAAGTGTGTCAACCGTAAATGAAAATGTCCTGAAATTTTAAAAATTTGCGGGATAAAACTA
>NZ_JBNUPN010000013.1:0-55026 GCF_050409405.1 Facklamia sp. P13069
ATAAAGACAACCCCTTTATTTGAGATTAACTCACAAAGGGTTTGTCTTCAGTCTGAACCTTACATTTTTGTAAGGTTAACTCATCTCTTGATTAAATTGTATGATAAAACGGCTTCCTTCACCCTTTTTTGACTGAACACTTACGGCTTGGTTGAGACGCTTACTAATTAACTGCACCATGTATAAACCAATACCAGAAGATTGCTCGTTCAGTAAACCGTTATGGCCCGAATAACCCTTATCAAAAATCTTAGGTAAGTCTTGAGAATGAATACCTCTTCCATCATCTTCAATGACCAAGTCATAACTAGCTTGTCTCCATTTAATCCATATATTCCCTTTGGGGCTGTATTTTAAAGCATTGGATAAGATTTGTTCGATCATAATCTGACACAGATTAGCCTCCGTTAAAATTGCTTGATCGATCGGTTGATAGTGTAAAGTAATCTCCTGATTGATGAACTGATGGCGGTAACGTTTTAAGAGCGGTTGGATAATCTCATTCAATTGAACCCGGCTAAAGACCATGTCTCTTTTAGGGTTAGTTACTTTAAGATAATTTAAAGCTAAATTGGAATAAGATTCAATTTTGACTAACTCTTGATTAAGTAGCCCTTTCGACGGATCATCGCTTTCTTCTAAGAGCATTTTACTTGCCGCAATCGGTGTTTTAATTTGATGGACCCATAATAAGAAATAGTCTTCCAAATCTTTCTCCCTATTTAATTGAATATTCTTCTCAACAAGTGAACTCTCCAATAAAGTTTGAAATTTTACTTGGTAACTTACTTCCATTTGAAAATAAAACCATTGCCTCCCTAAATATAAGACTAAAATAAGCACAATCAGTAAAGAAGGGATGAGGTAATGCATCCAGTTTAGATGAAATAAGTAAAAAACAAGAGCAAAAAGAGCTAAGATAAAGAGAACAAATAATATCAGACCGCGATATTCATTAATGAAAGCTTTCATTTTTTGCCTCTTTCTTTAAAAGACAATAACCGACTCCTTTTTTAGTACCAATTACCGGCCCACGATTAAATGCTATCAATTTTTTTCTTAAGCGTGAAATATTGACCGCTAATGTATTATCATCAATAAATTGGTTTTCTTGCCAGCAGGCATCAAGTATTTCATCCCTTCTTGCATAATTCCCCTTTTTCTTAAATAAGACTGCTAATATTTGGTATTCAGTGGCGGTTAAGTCAATAATTTCTTCTTGGTATCCAAGGCTTAAAGCTTGTGTATTTAAAGTCATCCCATCAAAACTAAGATTAAGACTGTTATCTGGTTGATAGTTATAACTTCTTCTTAAAAGAGCCTGGATTTTTGCAACAGTCAGCTGACGATCAATTGGCTTGACTAGATAATCATCTCCCCCCATCTGTAAGGCTACTAGCTGGTCCATACTTTCAGATAAAGAAGAAATAAAAATAATTGGAATTTGTGATTGAGCCCGCAACTGACTACACCAATAATAGCCATTTTGATAAGGTAAATTAATATCTAAGAGGACCAGATGGGCTTGCCAAGAGAGGCATTCTTCGACAACATTTTCAAAGTCTAGACACTTTCTAACTTCAAACCGATGCTTAATTAGTGTATTCGCTAAACCCTCAGCAATAATCGGGTCATCTTCAACGATAAATACTCGCATACCCTTCTTCCTTTCTAAAATTGATCACGCGCTTTTCTTAATTGGATGAAATCTTTCAAGCTTTCAGCTTGTAGGAACAGATTAATTTCCTTTTCAACAGCTAAACTAGTCGGGAGGCTCGGTAAGCCTTTGGACCTTAAAACTTTGACAGCTTGTTGCTGGTTCATTAAGTTTTGGTTGTCAGGTTCGATGGTTAAAGCAAAGGCCAAGTTGGTTAAAGTGTATTCGTGTCCAGCATAAAGTTGCGTTTCATCAGGCAAGTCTTTTATTTTTTGAAGACTGTCATATTGCGCTTGATAATCATTAGTAAATACACGCCCACAACCCGCTGAGAATAAAACATCACCACAGAAAAGATGCTTCCCCAGTAAATATGACACATGCTCAGCACTGTGCCCTGGTGTTTTAAGCACCTCAAACTCTAAACCACTTATCTCCAACCGGTCACTCCCTTTGACCACTTGATTAACTCTTTCTTCAACTTCAATCGGTCCGTAAACGGTCACCGCATGCTTTTGACTGGCTAACAATTCGCTCAATCCACCGACGTGGTCCTCATGAAAATGCGTTAAGAGAATCGCTTTGACTTTTAAGCCTAATGTTTTTAAGTAATTTATTAAAGGTTCACTTTCTCCTGGGTCCACGACAATAACTTCATCTTCTTTTTCAATTACCCAAATATAATTATCTTCTAAAGCAGGAATTGCTTTTATTTGCATCAGTCTCATCCTTTCTAAACTTTTTCGTGATTTAATAACCAAATCTTCCTATCAGCCCCTGCACTATAAGCAGTCAAAGCATTTGTTGCTGAGATCACTCGATGACAAAAAATGAGCAACAAAATAGGATTGGCTCCCACTGCCCCTCCTACTGCTTGAGCAGATACCTTTTGCTTAGTTTCGGCTTCAATAGTTTTCGCTATCTCTTTATAAGTCATTGTCTTTCCGTAAGGAATTTTCTTTAATATTCGCCAAACGTTTTGCCAAAAACAGTCTGGTTCATTGGATTGAGAGGAAAAAATAATGGCAGAGTTAGTTTGTCCGCGGAAATAGCTTTCTAACCAATTGATATAGGGTTTAAATTCAGGTCTCGACCAGGAAATAAAGTGCACATTGTCCGGTAAATTTTCTTCCACCCTTCCTTTGTTCTTGAACCATCGGCCAATGAGCGCTTCTTGGTCTACTAAAAGTTGTAATCGTCCAATCGGACTATCATAAATCGTAGAGATCAACAAAACTCCCCTGATCTTTCATTCAATTTATCCTAACAAATTAACATCTACAAATGAATAAAAACCGAATCTTAATTGAAGATACTGACATCCTTTAAACCTTCTAAGTTAACTCGGTAAGTCAATCCAATAACGATTTACCCTTACACCCTTTTCTATTCTTTGGTCTTCCAATACACCCTTCCACTTTTTAATGGTCGCTTGAGAGGCTTTATTACTGGCTCTACAAGTAATTAGAATGCGTTCATTTCCTAGTTCATGGGCTTTCTTCAAGGCCTCACCTAGCATCCAACTTGCTACACCTTTAAACCGATAGTCTGGATGAACCACATAACCAATCTGACCCCCAGAATGAAGTAAATAGTCATTCAGATGAGGACGTAAATTAATGGCACCGATCATTGTTCCTTTTTCATCAAGACATAGCCATTGAATCACGGGTACTCTACCGACAGGTAGTTCCTTCCCTTGAGACCAATTCTTCATTAAATTAATCCACTGGTCTAATTTTCCATGATATCGGTGAAGACTAGAAGTCCCAGCAATCCATTGATCAGATTCAGGATAACTGTCTAAAAATGCTTCAATTCTATCTATATCTTTTAAATCAGGTTGTTTTAAAAACATATGATTATCGTTCCTTTTCTTATAAATGTTAATAGCTTATTGCTTTCAAGAATGGTATAGTTATTTTAAGGCAAAATTTAAGGAGTGATCTTTTGAAAGACATTGTATCCATACTCTTGACTATCGCTTTAATCGCTGGTAGTAGTTATCATTTTTATAAAAGAAGTCGCAATCTTTTTGTAGAAGTAACTCAAAGCTACTGGATTTGGACTCAATTAATAACCATCGGTTTGTTAGTTTGGATTGGTTTTCAATTTGCAACTAGTAGGTGGCATTATTTATTGATTGCTTCAGCTATTCTTTATTTTATCTCGGGCCCATTAGCTAGAGGTATCTCAAAAAATGATTTTTCTATTTTCAGAGGAACTTTATCCGTAATGATTCCAATTTCTTTTGCAAAGGTCGATCGTGTTGTTTTAACTAGAGATCTTAAAAAAAACCGTATCAATCTATTAGGAAAAGCCAATAAGCAGTATTTTGCCCAATCTTTTCCTTTAAATGATGAAGGCAAACTAATCGCCCATTTAAAAGAAGCAAATATTGAAGTAGATGTTCAAGATGTTACACGTCCTTAAAGTAAAGTCAGACAATCATTGTCTGGCTTTTTGGAAGCTTAATTATAAATAATCTTTAGATTTTAACCAAAACACAACAACGATACTGATTATTAAGCTTAATAGAATTGTCATAAAAAATCCCGCTTCGCTATTTGCAAACGGAAGTGGTACATTCATTCCCCACAATCCTCCAATAATTGTCGGAATCGTAAGAATAATCGTAATCGAGGTCAAAACTTTCATTACATTATTCAAATTATTGGAAATTACATTCGAGAATAGATCACTTAATTGACCGGTGATTCGCATCCCTTCATTAACCATTGATTCGGCCTGATACGACTCAATCAAGACATCATGCATTAAAGACTTCAAAGCAGGCACAGACTGAAATCTTTCATCCTGACTAATTTTTTCCAGAACTATTCGATTATTATGCACGGCTGTTTTTATATATGCCAAGCTTTTATCAAGTCTCATAAGACGGTAAAGTTCTTTATTTTGAGAAGAATACTCAATATCTTTTTGCATGTCTTCAATTTCTTCATGCACCCAAGCTAAAACTTTAATGGTTTCGTTTTGAATTTTCCAAAAAACTTTCATTATCATCTCTTCATAGCTTAATTGAATATTTCGATCAAATTGTTTAAAAAGATCTGAAAAATACTGAGGATCTTCATTGAGACTCACAAACAGCTGGTCTTCCACTTTTACTAGCGAAATAGCTCGTGTCTTGTATTCGCATTCTTCCAAATTATTAGATTGTGGTAGTAGGTACTGTAAAACGACTAGGTAAGTCGAATGCCCTTTGATATTAACCCCATCTTCTATACGCGCTATTTCAAAAGGATCGTTGACGCTTGTAAGGTAGTCGTTAGGAATGTTTAACTTTCCACAGATATTCTCCAACTCTTGCTCGGCTAACCCTTGAAATAATTGCCAATGAACATCTTTCACCATCTATTCAGTCTCCTTTAAATTGTTTAGAAATTTCATTTACTTGGTTTAAATTGCTCAAGAATGCTCTTTTTTATATTCAAACTATTTAATCGTTGACCCCACTTTATTATAAGTGAATTTTTACTTCAAATACTATTATATCACTCGCTAAATGTATAACCTTCAATTAACAAGCACTTGTCAAAAAAAATAAGATGCCCTAGAATAAAAAAGGAGGTTTTTTATGAAAAACACTTATACTTCAATCAAAACGCTCTTGCTCTGCGCCCTTACCGGATTAATAACTGGCTGTGTAATAGCAGCTTTTAATCTTCTTATCAATCATCTTGCAAATTTTTCATACTCCTTATTATCACTCTCGCATCAAAATATAACAAATCTTATTATTTATGCTTTGTTTATGCTAGGTCTGGGATTTTTTACCGCCTTTAGCTTAAAAATGGAACCAGCTATCGGAGGGTCAGGTGTCCCACGAATAAATGGCCTTCTTCACAAGCATTTAAATCAAAATGGGCTCACCGTTTTAATTTACAAATTTTTTGGTGGAATTGCTGCTATTGGCTCCGGCTTAACTCTAGGAAGAGGAGGCCCATCTATTCAAATCGGCTCTACTATCGGGCAAGTTGTGAGTAAGTTTTTTCATAGCGATTCTTCTATCAGTCGTTACCTAATAGCTGGTGCAGCAGGAGGAGGAATGGCGGCTACTTTCAATGCACCTTTATCAGGGCTATCTTTTATCTTAGAAGGTTTATTCTATAAAACAAGTAGGCAATTATTTATTTATGCCGGTATAATCGTGCTGCTTGCTAATCAAACAGCTAATAGCATTTTAGGAAATCAACCTTCTATTATTCTGCTTAGACAAGCAGAACTTCCAGATAATTTATTGATAACTTGTCTTGGTTTAGGGATTATTACGGGTCTTTCTGGTGTATTGTTTAATTGGATAATAATCCAGGGAAAAGGTCTTTCACAGGTTTTAGCAATTCCTCAATGGCTAAAATCAATCCTACCTTTTATATTAACCGCTATTATACTCTATTTTGACCGTAATTTATTTGGTTCTGGAGCTAATTTAATAAGTTTCCCAATCGGCGCGAACCCTAATCCTAACTACCTATCTTATTTATATTCAATGAAGATATTATTATTAGCATTCGCTTTTTGTTCAGGCATGCCCGGTGGTATCTTTTTTCCATTATTATCTATTGGAGCTATATTAGGTAATCTCTATGGCAGTTTATTATACAATTTAGGATTGATTCCCTCTGACCTTATCATCTATCTTTCTTTATTTGCAATGAGTGGACATTTTGCTGCAATTGTCAGAGCACCCCTTTCTGGTATTTTTTTAATTCTTGAAATGACAGGTGTTTCTCTCCCATGGTTATTTCCTATCACCTTGGTTACTTATCTTAGCTACTTAGTCGCTGAGTTACTAGCAAGTCCTCCCATTTGTGAAAGCCTACTTGATCTGATATTACTTAATCAAACTCACTTCAATCATACAAAAAAGTCTGTTCCTCAATAAAGAGAAAACAGACTTTTTATATTACATGGTACATTTAAGGGGACCCCACTATGTTTGCTCAGTTTAAACGAACTATTCGTTTTAATGGATTAGTGATACTCTTTCCACAATAAATAAACTAAGGCAACAAAGAAGAGTAAGCCTGATACCTGCCATATAACATAGTTCATAATTAAAGCAATAACTAATTTACCAAAATCTTTACCTAGAGGGTAAAATCCTAAAAATTGGGTATCTGCGGTTGACCTCAAACGTTCTTTTAAAATATAAATAATTAACATAATAGCTAGTGGAAATAGAATGAAATTACTTAAAGCATCAAAGCCATTAATAGCAAAATAAATAAAAGAAGCAACAAAATTATAAATCCAAAAATTCTTTTCAACACTTTGCACATATATATTTAGTGGGATCATATTCATCTTCCTTTCTATGGTTTAATTATACTATTTTAAGTTTTCAATCTAATCAGACTTAGGACCTAAAAGAAAAAGAAGCCATTATTTTTTTTATTCAACCACTCCTTGCGACTTTGCCAACTATAGTTGCTAGATAAGCAGCTAAGTCTTTTGATAAAATTAAGGAAAGTTTAAATAGGAGGAATTTATTATGACTATTGGTGAGCGTATTCAAACTTTAAGGAAGAAGCAAGGCTTGTCTCAAGAAGAACTGGCAAATAAAATTGATGGCTCGCGACAAGCTGTTTCTAAATGGGAAAGTAATCAAAGTAATCCAGATCTCAAAAACATTGTAGCTTTGAGTGAAGTTTTTAAAACTTCAACAGACTCCATCCTAAAAGATAGTCTAGGCGATTTTCAAGCTTTTCAAAGTAACAATCCACTCTTTATTCTAGCCTTTGCCTTAACTTTTTTCATTTTAGTTGGCGTTTGGGCTTATTCAGCGAACCGTTTTCGTGAGGATGAGATCTTTTGGATGGCTTTCTTGTCTGCTATAGCTGGGGGAAGTTTAGGGTATATTGTACACAAGAATCGTAAAAATCAATAGAAAGACAACATTTAAGAAAAATCTTTAATGTTATCTTTCTTAATGAAACTCGCTTTAAAAATCTTTTTTGCTATAAGATCGAGCAGCTAATATGTAAGAAAGACTGAGTGATAGAATGATATAAACAGACAATGGCATGAGTAGTTCTTGAAAAGAAAATTGATTGGAAAAATTGGTAAATGGAGCAAATAATGGTTCATTTAGAGTTCCTTCACTTTTAGCTAAAAAAAAGAAAAAATAGAAAGACATTAAACTACATATTTGGTAAAAAAATTTACCAATAACATAATATGCAAAGTATGAAAATGAGATCGAACCTATTGAATAAGTAAAGGCAATTAAAACTTCATTAGGAGAGTAGGCCTTGAATTCGGGTAAAAGATAATTTGGTAAAATAAAACTAATAAAAAATAGCGTCCCCATCAAAATAGTGTAAACATATTTAGCTAAGACGATTTTTTCAGCCTCAATAGGTAAACTATTTAAAAGCACTCCCGATTTCTTAAAATTTTCCTTTTCATTCATAATTAGTGGGTACCAAACTGTCAAAACAACGGGACAAATGATTGGAATTTGAAATGAATCGGATAGAACACATCCCACAAAAAATATAGCCATAAAAATCAGTAAATTTTTTTTAGAATTTAAAATAAATTCTTTATGGATTAAAGCCTTCATACTATCTCCTTTCATCAAATAAATTAACCATTATCTCTTCAAGATTAGCCGGATCGATAATCACTTGTTCTCCAAATAATTCTTTAAATAGCTCATAGTTTGACGAAAGGCCCTCAAATCCGACTGATGTTTCTCGGCAATTAATTAATTGGCTCCTGAGCTCGTCGTCTAAAATTTCTTTAGGTCCCTTCACTAACCTGTATTGGTTGAGGAGATAATCTTTTTCTTTATTAATAATCAGTTCTCCATAATGAATCATTGCAATATGATCAGCTATTTTTTCTATATCTGTCATAATATGACTTGAGAAAAAAACAGACTTTTCAGAGTCTTGGATATAGTCAAACAAAATATCTAAAACTCTATTTCTTACGATAGGATCCAGCCCAGAAGTTGGCTCATCAAGAATAATCAACATAGGATCATGTGATAAGGCAATGGCTAAAGAAAGCGCTACTTTCATACCCGTTGAGAGTTCTTCTATTTTTTTAGCTTTTGATAATCCAAATGATTGGGTGTAAGACCAGTAGGTTTCCCAATCCCATTTTTTATAAAAAGGGGCGATCATTTTTCCCGTTTCTTCGACTGTTAAGTGATCATAGAAATAATTTTCCGCATAAACAAAGCCTATCTCTTCCTTAATGGCTACCACATGCTTTTTAAGATCCTTACCAAAAACTTTAATCGATCCACTTTCTGCTTTCATAAGTCCCATAATTAATTTTATGATCGTGGTTTTTCCAGATCCATTCGGTCCCACAAAACCAGTCACATAACCTTTACGAATCTTTAAATCTAAGTTGTTAATTGAGAAATCAGTAAATGTTTTTGATACTTGATTCATTTCAATCACAAATTCTCCCATTATTTACCCTCCTTATAGATCCTTTCCACCAATACTTTTATTTCTTCCAAACTGAGGTCAATCATCGCACTTTCTTCAATCAGATTTTTAATTAATGCTTCCATTCTTTTTAAGTATTTCCTTCTAATGAAATCATGGTCTTGCTCAGCTATATAGGTACCTTTCCCGACCACTGAAGTTACATAACCTTCTCTTTCAAGGTCTTCATAAGCTCTTTTGGTCGTTATTACACTGACTTTTAAGTCTTTTGCTAAGCCCCTTACCGAAGGAAGTAAGTCTCCTTCTTCCACATCCCCATTTAAAATGGCTTGGATAATCTGTTCTTTTATCTGTTCATAAATAGGCTTGGGATTTAACTTGGATATTAAAATGTTCATTGATTCACCTCACCTTAGCTGTTGTGTATATATACAGTATATACACAACGGTTGTTTTTGACAAGTTTTTTCCATAAAAAAGCCTCCATTCTTATAATAAAGAATTGGAGACTTAGACTTTTATTTCATATAGGTTACTAACTGATACTCGTCTGTTCTAAATAAACCATTTTTCTTATAAAAACTTTGTGTTTTATCAGTATCGTCAGTCATCAATATAATTTGCCGCACCGCTTGGTATTCTTTTAATATCTTCTGCAATAACTGACTACCAATACCTTGTCCTTGATAATCTTCAAGTACTAAAATATCTTGAATATAGATAATGGTTAGCCCATCCCCTACTACACGTGCTAGGCCAATTAGTTGATCACCCTCCCAAGCTGTCCAAACTTTTAAGCTGTTTTGGATAGCTTTTTCTAAAAGCTCTGGTTCTTTAGTATAGGCTGTCCAACGAACATTTTCATAAAGAGCTAAAATTTGCTCAAATGGAAGCAGTCCATCTTCTCTAATTTCAATATCGTTCATTAAAATCCTTCCTTACTTTATAAACTTAAAAAATCGGCTTAGTTTAACGACGAAAAATAATCATCACAAAACTGATTCCATTGGACTTGATATTCATCATGTGTCAAAACTTTTAAGTCATAAGGTGATAATATGTCACGAGCTATTGCCTCTTTGACAAAATATTCCAAACCCTCATCAGCAGCTGTTTCATAAACTTGAATCGTTTTAAAGCCATTTTCTACAGCATAAGCCAAACGGCTATGCCCGTCTAAAGAGACCCATCTCTTGTTCATTTTTGTAACTGGTATGATGATATCTGTCTGTTTTCTGATAAAAGATGAAATAGCCTGCAATTTGTCCTTATCTACATAGAACTGCGAAGGCTGAATTTAACGAAGTTCAAGTTGAAACAATTTCTGCGGAGGATATTGTTTGATAATCTTATCATTCAGGTCAATAAATGTATCAATAGGCTCAGCATAAAAACGAAAAGCTTCAATTAAGGCTGAAAAGTTATTATCATCTTTTCCTGTAAATCGAGCAGTATGACGATTAATAATCTGAACACTATATGGTTGATTATCCATTAAAAAGGCACCCTGCTGCTTTAAGATTTCTTCTTAAAGCGATTATCTTGATAATGATTTAACCGTCTTATTTCCATTGCACCCCTCCTATAAAATATCTAAATAAAATTGATTCCCAATATCTAAGCCTTTTTCAGTAAACCAAATACGCTCATGGTCATAATCAATCAAGCCTAACTTTTTATGTTTAGACAGGACTGCTTGGTACTTGGTTAAAAAATCAATACCAAAGCGCTGATTAATTTCACTAAATTCAAACCCTTTTAATAAACGTAGGTTCAACATAATATATTCCTTTTCGCGATCTTCCAAAGAAAGCTTTTCACTGATCTGAATAGGATATTCGCCTTGATCAATCATGCCGTAGTAATCATCAAAACGTCGATGATTAACAAAACGCACGAAATCAATATTAGAAGAAGCTCCTAAACCAATTCCTAAATAATTCTTCAACTGCCAGTATTTTTTATTATGGCGACTTTCAACATCACCTTTGGCAAAGTTGGAAATTTCATATTGGTGGAAACCATGTTTTGTCAGTTCTGATTGGATATAATGGTACATTTCTCTTTCAATTTCATCATCTAAAACGCGCATCTGTCCGGTTAATACCCAACGCTGAAAAGGAGTGTTCTCTTTAATCATTAGGGAATAATAAGAAATATGATTAAGCGGTAATTCCATAGCTAATTCTATGTCCCTTTTTAAAACATCCATGTCCTGTTTAGGGTTAGCAAACATCAAATCAATTCCCAATTTCTTAACACCTAAGTCTTTTAATAAAGCAATCTTTTGATAGACTGTTTCACGATCATGTAAACGCCCCATCATTCTTAAGGTTGCATCATCAAAGGACTGGACTCCCATAGAAAAGCGATTAAACCCATATTTTAAATAGGTTTTTACTTTTTCTTCCGTGACAGATTCGGGATTCATTTCAATCGAAATCTCACAATCTGAAAGAATCACAAAATGACTCTGGATGCCTTCCATAATCTTAACCATCTGTTCAGCTTCTAAATAAGAAGGTGTTCCGCCACCAAAATAAATTGTGTCTAATTGATAGTTTCCACTATAAAGAGCCATTTCTTTAATTAAGTAGGTAACGTATTCATCCATTCTCTCTTCCATATCCACAAAGGTTAAAAAGTCGCAATAATGGCATTTCTTTTGACAGAAAGGGATATGTATATAGAGTCCAATTGTTTCTTGCATAGCTTCTCCCACCTTTAATTCTCTCATTCTACTATAACGAGTTTGATTTAAATTTAATAGTACTTATTCTTAAAAAAGAGAAGACGATTGCCTTCCCAAATACTCTACCAATGAAGAGTCACTTGATGTTCCATTTCAATTGAAGCATCCCCAAACAAATCGAGCAACCAACGGCCATAATCATTGAGTTGGTCCAAAATTAAACGCGCACGGTATATTTCAATCTCTAAAGGACGGCTATCTCCTAGGACATCCCATAAAGCATCTAAATTATGACCCGTGTAGTGGGGCAAATTTAATCGATCAATCAAATAGCAATAAGTCGTCTCCTTGTCTGTAAAGGCTTGGCCATCTAATATAATTTTCATACTCTTCATCCTTTCAATAAAGCTGCTTAAAACTATCATAATGATCGTCAGTGTAATAAATCAGCCCATCATTAGAATACACGATTCGTTCAGATCCACGATGGTGACTGTACCCTGCTTGAATATCAGCTTCATAGTATTGCCTTCCTTTTTTCTTAGGTAATTTGCCCTCTCGATTGCCAAATCGATTGCCACCAATCACATAAATCGGATCAGCAGTTGACCAGTTTTGCTTAGTTGCCTCTTCCTTAGTTATATAATTAGCTGGCAATCGATTATATTGATGAATATAGGCAGCGACTTGTTCTAGATTATAATAAAACGCTTCTTCTTGAACGACCTCGCTCGTATTTTCTTGGTTAAGCCATGGATCTGTTTCAATTTTTAATTCTGTAAAACCCTCTCGGCTTGTTTTACTGGAATCACTTGCTAACTGTTCACTGACTGGTTCTTCAGTGAATTCTTGCAAAAACTCTTCAACTTGTAAGCAGCCACTTAAAGAGATGGCTAGAAAAAGTATTAATAAGCTTAATAAATAGTTACATTTCGTTTTCATGCATTCCTCCAAAAAATATTTCAGCAACATATAGATACTAGCATACTTTTCGCATATTTATTCTTTTTATTTAAGAGTTAAAGTTTTTTAATTATCGGTAGATTCTGGATTACTTTCAGCAAACACCACCACATAGATCTTGATTTTTGCAAGACAGGATATATTTGCTACTCATATCCAATTACCATATAAAAAACGGTCGAGTATAAATACTCAACCGCATTTTATTCTCCCTATAATATAATCTACCGAACACCTCATGCATCCGATGAACGTGTATAAGTAGAATGTTTCTTAATTTCTAATATATCCTAAGCTCTCCCTAAGATAAATGTAGTTAGTTCTTTTAGCAAATCTTATAATTATTCCGTTTCAAGAATACCACTCACAATATGGTCAACATTCCATTTGATCATTGTGATGTATGTATCTCCTTCTTCGCCTTCATTTGCTAATGAATCTGTAAAGATTTTCGATTTAACAGGAATTCCTGTTTCTTGAGAAACTGTCTCCATTGTTTTAGGATTGATTGATGTTTCAACAAATAAGGCTTTCACATCACGCTCATTAATAATATCTAAGATACGCTTCATTTGGTCAGGTGTTCCTTGATTATCTGTATTGATTTCCCAAATATAAGCTGCTTCAAAGCCATAGGCCTTAGAAAAGTATTTAAAAGCTCCTTCTGAAGTAACTAAGATTCGTTGATCTTCTGGAATTTTAGCAATTTCATCTTTTGCATATTGGTCTAGATCTTCTAATTCTTTGGTATAAGCTTCTTTATTTTTTAGATACTCTTCTTTATGCTCTGGATCAGCTTCAATTATTTTTTCAGCAATAAGATCAACATATTTAATGCCATTTTGTACGTCTAGCCAAGCATGAGGATCTTGCTCATTTTCTTTACCTTCAGCTGTTAAATGCATAGGTTCTACTTCTTCAGTCACCGCAAAAGCTACATCTTTTTTATCAGTTACATCAAGTAAATCATCAAACCAACCTTTTCCTGTTTCGAGGTTAAATCCGTTATAAAAAACGAGATCAGCTTCAGATACTTCTTGAGCATCTCCTGGTAACGGCTCATAGCTATGAGGGTCTGTTCCAATTGGCACTAAACTATAGACTTCTCCATGTTCTCCAACGATATTCTTAACCATATCAGCGATGATTGAATAACTTGCTACGATTTTTAGGCTTTTATCTTCAGCGGCTTGGGCTTTTACCCCCCCTCCAATTCCTGATAAGATAGTAGATAATAATAGAGTCAATGCAATAAATTTTTTAAATATTTTCATGATACTTTTTCCTTTCTAAAAAAATTGTTTTTTGGTGAAGCAAAAAATGAAATTAAGAAAACTAGTGAACCCAACAAGACAATTGCTGAACTCGTAGGCAGATTATTTTGGAAACTTATATATGTTCCGATTAGTCCCATTGAAGCTCCAATTATTGAGGCTAATAGAATCATATGGATTAGTTTATTTGTCCATAAATAGGAAGTCGCAGCTGGTATAACTAACATAGCAATAACCAACACAATTCCTACTTGGGAGAGTGAGGAGACAGTTACAACGGACAACATAAGCATTAATAAATAATGATAGAAATCCGTATTGAGTCCATATGCTTTCGAAACAACAGGATCGAAGGATGAAATTAATAACTCTTTATAAAAGAGACTTACAATAATAATCACAGCAACGAGTACCCAAAAAGATTGTTCTAACTCAGAATTCGGAACCGCTAAAATATTACCGAACAAGACGTGATTTAAATCGATTCCACTTCGTGCTTGACTAATTAAGATAATTCCTAAAGCAAAAAATGAACTTAAAATGATGCCAATCGCAGTATCACTTTTAATGTTAGATTTTTTTGAAATATATTGAATTAGAACAGCAGCAAAAATCCCAAAAAGCGATGCTCCAAACAACATATTAATACCAAACATATAGGAAAGAGCTACCCCAGGTAATACCGCATGCGATAATGCGTCTCCCATCAAGGCCATCTTTCTTAAAACAATAAAGCTACCTATAATTCCAGACACTACCCCTAAAAAAATTGCGGATAAACCTGCATTAATAACATAGGAAGGTAGGTCAAAGAGTTGAGAAAACACTTCTGTCAATTTAATCACCTAACCCTTTTATTTGAACATTTCCTAATGAGCCTCCGTAGGCTGCTTGAATATTCGCATTAGTAAACACTTCTTTAACTGCTCCCTCAGCGATGACTGATTTATTTAAAATTAAAAGTCGATCAAAGTATGACTGCACCTCATGAAGATCGTGATGGACCACTAATACCGATTTCCCTTCACTGCGCAATTGCCTCAAAATGTCCACAATAATATTCTCACTTTTGAGATCAATCCCAACAAAAGGCTCATCTAAAAAGAAAACTTCTGCTTGTTGAGCCAGTGCTCGAGCAATAAACACCCTTTGTAGCTGACCACCAGATAGATTACTAATTTGTTTTTTTCGAATATCCTCAATCACTACTTGCTCCAAACAGTAATCCACAATTTCTCTTTCCTTCTTACCTGGTCTTTTAAATAATGGTAAATTAGGGTAAGTTCCTGTTAAAACAGTATCTTCAACTGTAATGGGAAAAGTTAAGTCTAAGTCACTTTTTTGAGGAACATAGGCAATTTTTCTTAATTTATTTTTAATGTCCTCGCCATTATAAGTCACTTTTCCACTGCTAGGAATAATTCCTAACATTGCTTTCATTAAGGTTGATTTTCCAGCGCCATTCGGCCCTATAATACCCTCACTGTATCCAAATGGGATATCAAGGTTCACATCGACTAGTGCTTTGTGCCCAAAATAATCAACATTCAAATGTTTAATTTGAATCATATATATACTCCTTTCTTCACTAGTAAGAGTGTACACTATTTTTTACCTTTAAGCAATAAATTATTTAGGAGGGTCTAATATTTTTGTTTTGTGATTGCTATAGCATAATTTTGTTTGGTGAAAAACTATTTTAGTCTAGTTAATTGTAGTTGTGTTATACTAAATTTACTAAGAAAATTCACTAAGAAAGACTAAGGTATTAAAAGCTTATGAAAGAGGGAGAGATAATGAAACGATCCAATGTCAAAGAAAACTATCTTAAAGCTATTTTCAGTTTGAACGGTAGTGAAGAATATGTTTCAAATAAATTAATTGCGGACAGCTTAAATATTTCAGCTCCGTCTGTAACCGATATGATTAGCCGATTAGTTGAAGACAATCTTGTTGAATCCATCGCCTATAAAGGAGTGCGTTTAACCAGACAAGGATTAGAAAGTGCGATTAAGGTTGTGCGTAAACATCGCATTGCCGAACTTTTTTTAATGAAAATCTTAAAATATGACATCACTCAAGTTCACAACGATGCTGAAACCATTGAACATTTAGAAAGTGACTATTTTTTTGAGAAATTAGAAAAACTGCTAGATTATCCAAAATTTTGTCCTCATGGAAGTATTATTCCCACAATTGATAATTATCAAGAAGTTTATCGGACACCTCTATCATCATTTAGTGAAGGTGACCACCTAGTGTTTCGTCGCTGTATCGATAAACATGAACTACTAGAATACTTACAACAAATTAATCTTGAATTAAATCAAAGAATTCACCTAGATAAGATTGATGACACAAATCGTATTTTTATTTTTTCATATAACGATGATCAAACAGCCTATTTTAGTTTCGATATGGCAGAATTGATTTTCTGCGAAAAAATTTAATTTCTAAGACTATTAAAGATGAGTCTATTGGCAAATAAAATATACCCACTTTCGCATCCTATCACCATAAAAAAACGCTGGATAACTTCCAGCGTCTTTAATTTATTTAAGTGTTTGATAAGTAAATCCAGCCGGCAAGAATATGGCCTGTCTTCGATTTAAATCTTCGATGTCATCAAAAACTATTGAATAAACCATTTGATTTTGAGCGGATTGAATGGTCAACCTTCTTGATGGACTATCATAAGCAGATAAATAAACAGTATGTGTGTAAGAATGATATTTTTTGTTAGGGATAAAGCCTTTAGGTAAAGCAACAGAAGATAAGACGCGGTAAAGATTGCCAAAGGCAGACTGACTGTCATGATTATCAAGTGTTTGTTGTGCTAGATAATAAGCTTTTAAAAAACGTGATTTTGGATCATATCCACCAGGTAGGTCTTTAGCAGCATTAAATTGGTTCAAATTTTCTTGATTAAAAGTAGTTTGCAAAAGTTTTTGATGAGAAGGAAATTTTGGTGCATTGGTCATGACGCCATAAGGATTTTGGTAGACTTTTAGTTTTTTCTTTTCAGGCTCAACCACAATGCAGTTTTGCTGACTGTCTGAAAACATAAAGTGGAAAATTGGTGTGATGACTTTATTTCCATTCATATCATGACTTGAGATGTGAACGGTCGGTAAAATCGCTAAGACTTCATCAACATTGCGACAATTACCTAAGATATAATTCATAAAATAAAAAGCAGAAACATTGTTCTTCTTTTTATCTACTTGATTATCATATAAGCCAAATCCTCCAAAATCATTGGTGATTCCAATCAGACCATGCTCATTGACCCCATCCTTTAAAGGGTCCATATTTCGAAAACCAACTCCAAGCATCTTATATTGAGAATGGTGAAAGCCGCCTAGCAAATTTTCAGCTACCGGATACCCCTTAGGCAAGTAAAGTATATTGTAGTCAACGGGTGCTTCCAGATCCATTGTTCGTCCTGCAACATGTCCGCCGGGGTAATTAATTTTAATTCCTGTACACATAGATATTTCCTTTCTATCTTTAGTATCAACCGACTAAATGATCAGCTCGAATTCTCAGTATAGCATTATTAGATCCGATAAGCGTTAAAAGTGCTTTTAAAAGATTGTTACTTTAAAAATTAAATAACAGAAGGCTTAGCTATGACGATTAGAAACTTCATATATTATAATCCATCACATTTCTCATTTAATTAGGACACATTATTGTCCAGTCAATTCCCAATAATAGCAGAGTATTAATCATTTTTGGCTGAGAAACTGTCTAAAAGTTGCTAGCTTCGATAAAATAGTAATCATTCTGAGGCAAAGTCACTGGAGTGAAGTCTATGAGATTGTGTGCAATCTCATATTATGAAAAACTTCTGAAAACAGTAGATAAAATAAAATCTGAAAGCTTGAACTTTATTTTAACCACAGGAGGGGGGCGGTCATTGGTGGGAGTAATTTATGACTGCTGCTTTTAATGGTGATCCTATCGATACCTTCTCAATCATCATTAGTAAAGTTTTAACGGTTAAAAAGATCAGACGAGAAGAAAAAACAGCTATTGAAACCACACGCAATTTCTTCCAGCCAATTGGATTGCCTGCTAGCTTACAGAAATTGATCTTAAAGCATAATATATCAACTATCTAGTCAATTAACTTGAGGCCAATAAATTTACTAAAATTGGTGAACACAAAAATCATACGTTGAAAGTATCCAGAGCAATCTATAAAAAAGCTTTAAACTAGATAAAAACAGCCACATCAAATTGGCTATAAGGTGATTCCAAAAAGTTAGAGTTAAAAACTAACTTTTAATGAATTCTTTTTTTCTAATTTTAAAGTATTTTAGTATTAGCTTCTATATTATTAGGTATTTTTGTCTTTCTTTGGTATAAGGAAAGTGATGAATGAAAAAAGAAGTTTTATAAAATAGCTGGTATTCTTACGGCTGTTATAAGTTTACTCACTTATTTACCTTTATTTGGTGTCTGTCCTCAGAGTATTCAAGCTAGTTAGCTGTCTTAAGTTGTAAAGTTAATATTTGTTTAAAGTAGTTTTCAGCTTTTGAGAGCTACTTTTATTTTTTGATATTAAGTAAATAATTATCTATCACGTAGTTCTTGTTTTTTTGCTTCTTCCTCCTTGGCTTTAGTTATCTTATATTCTAGTGTTTCTTTGTACTTGCTATCTATCAAAGCTTCCTCGTATCTTTCTTTTACTATTTTTTGTACGTCTTCTATCGATTTAGCAGACTTTCTCTTTACATCGTAAAAATCTTCATTATTTGCTGGTTTAAAAGCTGGTGTATCTTCTTTTTTAGGTTTAACCTTCTTCTTAACTTTTTTGTTGTTTGTGTAGGTTCTTCTTTGAACAGATCGCTATAATCTTTGTTTCCGTCGTTTTCTACCACTTGTACGTTTATTAGAGACGTTTGTGTGATTGGTGAGCGTTTTATTGCTGACGATTTCTTTTGTGCAGTTTTCTTTCCTGCGGGCTTTGGTTGACCTTGCGTATTTCATTCAATAGCTAAGTGAAGTTTTTCTTTAGCATAAAGAGTTCCCAATTTATCAGCTCTTATTTTTTGCTCTATAAAATCTTCGTCTATAATTAATAGGATAAATTACCATGCTTTCGTTCCCTCGCATCTACTTTATAATTTAATAATATATCCTCTTTAAACTTCTTCATGGTCACAACTTCAGAATTGGCTAGGGATTCTAGGATTCTCTCTTAAATCGTCTTTCCAAACACATTTACCCTTGTCAGCTGTTTTAATTTCGCTAATCGTTCTACAATTAATCGCTTTATCTTTTGATAAGTAATTACATTCGCACCAAATTCTCCTAGTATTTCGTCGTGCTTAGGCTGTATATTTACCAAACGATTATTAGATCTTGATAGTTTGATACACCAATTGGATTCGGGTTGTTTATAACAATGTGATTATATAGGAATGCATTTTCGTTGTCTGCTTGTGTAACTACTAAAACTTGTCGACCAGGGAACAGCCTTTGCCCCGTTTCTAAGTCTAGCTCATGAACTTTCTTTATGTCTTCGGGATTATCTACTATAAATTCACCTCTTGAAAACGATGGAATAGCGTTATAAGTTTGAACATTTTACCCTCATTAACATTGAAGCTATCCCACACTTTAGAAAAGATTCTAAAGCAGTTTCTGATAAACAATTAATTCCTGAAGCTTGCATAACTCAATCCATATCTTCGCGATGGCTCTTTTCTTCCATCGCTTGTCACCCTTTTCCTTTTCTATTACTACCTTTAATCGCCAGTCAAAATTATCTTTAGACATACATATGACCTCCTAATTCCGTATCCGGATTTAGGAGGTCAGTACATTTTGAGAGTCCTTTTTAATATTATTTATAAGTTTTCTTCCGTTTTTTACTATAGTTCTGAAAGAATTTTAAGTGTATCCAACACTTGTCCTTCTACTCGGTTATTAAGATCATTTAATTCTGAACCCATGACAACCACTATATATTCTTTACCATCTTTTTCAGCTAAAGTGGCCCAGCATAAGCCGGCTCCATAGGTAGTACCAGATTTGCCACCAGTAATCTCAAAACCGTCTTGATAAAATTCCCGCAATTTTTTGAAAACAGTACTTTCCATATAAACACCTGAGGGATGGGCATTAGTTGCCGTCGATAAATAGTCTTTACGTTTAAAGATTGCTTCAAAATGACCATTTTTTAAAGCTTCTTTCAATAACATAGCGATTTCCTTAGCAGTAGTTACTTGACCTGCTTGATCCATGCCATCCACGCTTTTAAACTTAGTTTTTTTTAATTTTAATTCTTCAGCTTTTTCATTCATCCACTTAATAAAAGTCTTTTTGGATCCGGCTACATTAAGTGCTAATGAATTTGCACTTTCAGCTCCTGAAGGAAGCATGGTGCCATAGAGCAAATCACGAAAAGTGGTTGACTCATAAGGATAATAACCCGCCATAGCTGCGCCTTCTTCTATGGCCTGATAGTAACTGGCTTCATCCACTGGAGCATAGGCTGATAGATTATCGATATGTTCTAGTGCAACAAGTGTTGTCATAATTTTTACTAAGGAAGCAGGTTTACGAGAGACGTTGGCTTTTAAAGACAACTCGGTTTTGTCTTCTGTTAAATTATAAACATAAATACTTTTAGAATAGTAAGCCTCCAAAGCCAGGACTTGATATGGATACAAAAGATTTACAAGACTGATCAGTGTAAGTATTATTATCGATTTTTTAAAAAAAGATAAATCTCGCATCCAAAACGCCCTCTCTATTTTATTATTTCTTTTTTAGAGTCTCATACTTTTCAAAGTCGGTCAAGTCAAGAACGGAAATTTCTATTTTAATTCAAAAACAGCCTAAACCAATATAAAGAGTAGAGCTGTTAGTTATTAATTTTTTTGAAATTTAACTTTGGCCTGAGCAATTTCTCTTTGAATAACTAGTCGCTCTTCATCAGATACTTTATCACAGGAACATCCTACTATATTGGTGGGTGTTTTAACATTCAATCCGGCCAAAGGACAATCCGTTACAGTGCAAGATGTCCACTTGTTCTTTCCGGCTTTAAAAGATTACCATTCTTTTTTAGGAGATAAATTAAACCTCCTACAATTATGAAAAGAATCATAAAGGTTTTAAAATTCATTAACAGAAATGAAAAGAACAACTCAATGAAAGAATTCTGATAAAACTATTGAATCTAATTCAATGCTTTTTTTAACTTATGCTGCCCTATTCACTACAATAACCAGTGGGATTCCTAACTCTAATAATTGGATAGTTAAATAAAAACTTCTTTCAAATCTATTCCCATCTACTACATTTAAATCATATCAGCCTGCTCATCTAATAGATAATCATGTGACAAAGTTTCTTTTATATAGGAAGGTAAAAAAATGCCTGGTAAATCAACAATGACCGTGGTAGGATTCGTTTAAAATTAGCCCTCTTTTTATCAATCGTCACGCCCGGCCAATTTCCGACCTTTTGATTAGATCCGGTGAGCAGATTAAAAAGTGTGGTCTTCCCACAGTTAAGATTAGCTAATAAGGTAATTTTACGCATGCTTCGCTCCTCCCGATAAAAGGGTTGTTTAAATTAATTTAGCTTCACTCTTACGAATCGAAAGTTGATAACCTCTCACTCGAATTTCGAGTGGATCTCCTAAAGGTGCCAATTTAACAAGCTCAATGATTGCATTTTTTGCAATTTCCATATCCCTAATGCACTTTCTAAATTAAGTTTCACTTTCTACTTTTATAAGCTTCGCTCTCGATTTGACTTTCAGCTGACTAAAAGCTACAAAATCTTCATTATCATAAGATAACATTTCGATCGTCACACTTTTAGCAAATTACAGACTGACTGCAAGACACATTCCTTATCAACATCACACTCTTATTTTATACTAAAACCATTCAATAAATAATAAAACAATGCGAAATGTAAAATTCGAGACAAAATGCTTGCATTTTCTGTTCATTCATGTTAAATTTAATTCGAATTCGAGATAACAAAATCGAATCTTATTAAATGCTTTGACTCTCTAAATTTAAAGGAGGAAATTTTATGAACAACTTATTAGGAATCCACCACGTGACAGCTATGACAAATAGCGCAGAAAGAAACTATGACTTTATGACAAAAACTTTAGGCTTACGTTTGGTTAAGAAAACAGTTAACCAAGATGATATCCATACTTATCACACTTTTTTTGCTGATGACCGTGGAAATGCTGGTACGGATGTAACTTTCTTTGATTTTCCTAACTTACCAGAAGGCGTTAAAGGAACAAACTCAATTTCCCGTATTGGTTTGCGTGTAAAATCTGATGAGGCTTTAGAATATTACTTAAAACGTTTTGAAGAAAAAAATGTTAAACATGAAGGTATTAAAGAATTATTCGGTAGCAAAGTATTAGCTTTTGAAGAAGAAGATGGCCAAGCCTATCAAATCTTCTCAGATGAAAATAATGAGGGTATCCCTGGAGGAATTCCTTGGAAAAACGGTCCTATTCCTGAAGAATTTGCTATTTACGGCCTTGGGCCTATTGAAATTACTGTCGGTTACTTTGAAGAATTCAAAGCTGCCTTAACAACTATCTATGAAATGCGTATTGTCGAAGAACATGACGATGTTGCACTCTTAGAAGTTGGTGAAGGCGGACACGGTGGTCAAGTTATTCTACGCAAAGACGTTGAAACTCCACAAGTGCAGCAAGGTTATGGACTTGTTCACCACGTATCCTTCCGAGTAGCCGATGACGAAGCGATTCAAGCTTGGGCAGATCGTTACCAAAAATTAGAAATTGGAAATTCTGGTTTGGTTGATCGCTATTACTTTAAGGCTTTATACGCTCGCATCGGTCACATTTTAATTGAAATCTCTACTGATGGACCTGGCTTTATGGGAGACGAATCTTATGAGAATCTGGGTGAAATCTTATCTTTACCACCATTCTTAGAAGGTCAAAGAGAATCAATCGAAAGTCAAGTTCGCCCATTTGATACTGTTTGGAAAGGGGAATAAATCATGGTTGATAAAATTCAAAGTATTCATCATATTAGTGCCATAGTGGGTAATGTGCAAGAAAACTACGATTTTTATACAAAAGTCCTCGGTTTAAAACTTGTTAAGCAAACTGTCAATTTTGATGACCCTTCTGTTTATCATACCTATTTTGCGAATTCGAAGGTTGATAATGGAACAATTATGACCTTCTTCCCATGGGATAATGACCATAAAGGGACAAAAGGCGGGGGGCAAGTCGGAAGAATTGCTTTTTCTATTCCTAAGGGCAGCCTCACAGCTTGGCAAAATCAATTAGAAAAACATGAGATTACTTATCATAAGAGTAATATGTTCTCTGCAGCCACTTTAGAATTTTCAGATCCTCATGATCTAGATATTGCTTTAGTCGAAGCTGAGACAAGCTCAGACAATAATGAAATTATCGGTTTCTATGGCTTGGTACTCCTATCTACCAACCCTCAAGGGACTCTTGACTTGTTAACACGTGAAATGGGGGCCAAATTGGTTGAAGAAGCTGACGAATACCTACACATCGAATTAAGCGGACCTGAAAAACACCGTGTGTTACTTTTAAAAAAGGCACAACCACTAGGACGTTTTGGCATAAGCACTGTTCATCATGTAGCCTGGTCAGTTGATCGATTGACTGACCTTCAAGCTTGGCATGACCATTTAAAAGAAGCGAATTATCATCTGACTCCTGTCAAAGATCGTAAATACTTTAAATCGATTTATTTAAGAGAAAAAGGTGGCATCATTTTCGAATTTGCTACTAAAGAACCTGGCTTCCAAGTAGATGAAGATTTCGATCATTTAGGTAGTCAATTAAAACTACCTGAACAGTTTGAGTCTAAGCGTTCAGAAATCGAGTCATCTTTACCTAAATTTATAGTGGATTAGGCGAGTAGATAATATGTTATCTTATAAAGTTACAGACTTATCACCTAAAGATCAGTATAAGGTTTTAATTGGTTCAGTCATCCCTAGACCTGTTACAATGATAGCCACACAAAATGACGATCAAAGCTTAAATTTAGCACCCTTTTCCTACTTTAATATGGTAGCTTACAATCCACCCATCCTCATGGTGTCCATTCAAAGAAAAGGTAAGATGAAGGATACCGCTCGAAACATCCTAGCTAATAAAGAAGCCGTTTTCCACATCGTAGACCAAGAAAATTTACAAGAAGTCAATTTGACAGCTAGCAATTTGCCAAAAAATAAGAGTGAATTGGATTTAACCCAATTCACTCTTGCTAGCAGTCAAACAATTCAAACGCCTGGTATAGCTGAGATGAAAGTAAGGTATGAAACAGTATTACACCAACACATCGAGATCCCATCATCAAATGGTAAAGAAGTTTCAGCTGACTTATTCTTGATGCGAGTAGTACATTTCCATCTTTCTGAGGAAGTTTACCAGAATTCTTATGTGCTTGCTGATCAGTTAAAACCGATCAGTCGTTTAGCGGGTAATGATTATGCAACTTTAGGACAGACCATTCAACTTGAAAGACCAAAGTAGGAGGTAATTATGGAATATATCTATCACGCAGCTGATAATGCTGAATACACTTTTGTCCTGTTACACGGTACAGGAGGAGACGAAACTAACCTTATTCCTTTAGCCAAAGAAATCTCATCTTCAGCTAATATTCTCTCTATAAGAGGAACTGTTAACGAAAATGGAGCCCTCCGTTATTTTAAACGGAAGGCCGAAGGTCTCTATGATTTAGAAGATCTAGCGGAAAGAAGTGATGAGCTTGTTGAATTCATCAAAAAGATGAGTAGTGAAAAAGGATTTGATTTAAGTAAAGTAATATTTATTGGCTTCTCAAACGGATCTAATATTGCTTTAAATATCTTAATTCACTATCCAGAAAGCTTTAATAAAGGAATTTTATTTGCCCCACTCTACCCTATGGCCATTGATCAGCAGAAAGATTTATCAAACCATCAACTCTTCTTATCCATGGGTGAGGCAGATCCAATCTGTAGTATGCAAGCAAACAATGACTTAATTAAAAAATTAACAAACGTTCAAGCAGACCTATCCATTGAATGGGTACATACCCATCAAATTACGCCTCAAATTGTGCAAGATGCTAAAGATTGGGTGTCAAATTTAAAAGAGAATAATTAATTAATTTAAGCTCTACTTTCTTATGTCTAATTAGCATGAGACAGGTAGAGCTTTTTCCAATTCTTACGGGCTAATAAGTAAATAATTATTCCTTTTAAAGCAGTGGAAAGAGACATAGCAATCCAAACTCCAACCACACCATAATTAGGCATAAACAGCCAAGCAAATGGGATTCTCAACAAATTACAAACAGTATTCACAGTTGCAGGGGCTTGAGTATTTCCTAAACCGTTAAGGAAGCCACTTCCACCAATTTCAAAACTCATAAATAATTGGCTTAAACCAAAGACAAGTAAATAAACAGCTCCTAAAGCGATAGCTTGCTGGTCATCTGGTATAAATAGCTTGAAGAACTGCATTCTAAATACGATAAGAACTAAGGTCGCAAATGAACCAATGGCTAATAAGGAGCGAATGGTCGTTTGATAAATCCCTTCTACTCGTTCATAAAGTTTAGCTCCATAATTCTGCCCTACCATAGCCGTAATCGCTACTGCAAAACCTTCAGTGGTCATCCATGAAATGGATTCAATGTTTGACCCCACACTGGTAACAGCTAAAGGCATAGCACCATAGGAAGCAACATAACGATTTAGTAACACACTGACTAAAGCGTGTGCATTCGACTGAATAGAAGGTGGTAGTCCTACTTTAATGATTTGCCCTAGATTCTTACTGTTAAATGACCACAAGTGGATGCGACTGCGGTAAAGTAAATCTCCTTGGCGATAAATAGCATAAAGATACAAAATAAATACCATAAACTGAGCAAAAATAGTTGCCATAGCAGCCCCTTTAATCCCTAGGGCTGGAAGAGGCCCTAAGCCAAAAATTAAGATGGGATCTAAGATAATATTAATAACCAGTCCGAGAGTATTGACGGCAAAAGGTGTTTTACTATTACCTAAACTATTATAGGCTCCAGATATAACAGGGTTAATAAAAAATAAAAAAACACCCGAAGCAATCACAATCAAATATTCTTCAGTCAGTTGATTGACGTCATCTTCTAATTGGAAGAAATTAATAAAGGGATCTTTAAATAAAATTAAGAGGCCTCCAAAAGCAAGTCCCATTATAAGGGCTAACCAAAAACCATTGTTAATATAAGAGCGTGCTGTCTTTTCATCTCGTGCCCCATAGGCTTGTGCCGTCAGGACACTCATTCCAATTCGAGGGATCAACATCAAACTCGAAGCAATCCACAAAGCAAAGCCAACTTGTCCTGCTGCAGCTACAGCCTCAGTAGAGAGTCTTCCAATCCAGGCAATATCGGTTAAAGTGTAAGTCATTTGAATAAAAGCAGTTAACATTAAAGGCGTCGATAATTTCAACATTGTTTTAAATATCTTACCGTTTAATAAATCTAAATTTCTCATTGCTACTCCTCCATATCTCAATAAATAGTAACAAGTTGAAGCACTAATTACAATCACCAAAAACTTAGTGAAAGAAAAAAGATCTTTCAATAAGTTTTAATGGCTTCATTTTATTCCTCTAAGGACGTTGGTAGTAGAAATCTTCGTATCCCACTGTTTTGGCCCTTTTGATAAAGCACCCATCTTTTATCATACTTTTGATTGGTCTTTGCAATCATTTGTTCAATGTCTTTTTGTAATTCTTTTAAAAGGGGATTCTTGAATAATCTGTTCAATATTTCAAGATCACCGAGACGGTCGCTCTCAATCATCGCATGAGCCAAGCGATCACTTACTTGTGGATTATCCGGGGTCAAATGAGTCGTAACATAGGACATTGAGACGTCTTGGAAACCAAACTTTTCCATTATTTGAGGCAATTCTTGCTCGTTTAATTTATACTTACCTAGTTGAAAAGTTTGGATACTATCATCTTGGCCGTTTGTTAAGACTTCAATCTGCTGCCAAAAGGTATTTTCATCTTCATTAAAAGAAAGCAAAGCCGGTGCTTGGTGAATGACCCCTTGAGCTTGACTGAGACAAAGACAGACTCCTCCGGATTTTAATAAATGATACTGTGTTTTAAAGAAAGTGTTTGTTTCAATGTGCTCAACCACTGTATTCGAAAGAATAACATCAAACTATTTTCCTCAAAAGGAAGCTTATAAATATCACCCTCTAAAAATTCAACTTCAGGAATGTTTTCTTTAGCAAATTCTATAAAGTTGTGATCGCGGTCTAATCCAATTACATTGGCATTCGGGTACCAATCTTTTAATACCTGACATAAAGCACCCGGCCCACAACCTATTTCTAAAATTCTAAGAGGAAGTTTTTGATCGATATTAAAAATGGTTTGATAAGCATTGGCATTTTCCTTACTAAAACGTAGTTTACGACTAGAATAGAGCGTTTGAATTCCCTGTACTTGGTTAGACCAAAAATTTAACCTGTTCATTGTATCCCCCTCTTTTCGTTCCAACTTAACTTCAAACATGATATTTTGTGTTTTCAGTTTTTTTAACAGAGCCTATTATATCATTTATTAGTAATTTTTGATTAAATTTGCCCATCAAGGTCTTAAAATAGATGATAGGGTCATGTAAAACATCTTTTCCACTATTATTTTACGAATGTAAAAGACTTTCGCTAGACATATCATGTGAAAATGCTAAATTTAAAACAGAAGGAGGCGACATTATGAGTCTTGGCCAACAACTCAAAACAGCACGCTTGCATGCAAATTTAACTCAAGAAGAAGTAGCAGAAAAAATCGGAGTAACTCGGCAATCCGTTTCAAATTGGGAAAACGAGAAAAATTACCCTGATATTCGGAGTGTCATAGACCTTAGCAATCTTTATCAAATCAGTCTGGATCAATTGATGAAAGGAGACGAAAAATTGATTAATCATTATCAAGAAAGTTCAAATGTAGTTCGTAGTAACAAACATTTATTTAAGATTATTTTAATTAGTTTAACTATCATCTTAGCACTATTCATACTCCATCACCTGATGCCTAACCATGTCGAATGGCTACTTGCTATTTTTATTATAATGGCCATAACGGCAGGAATCATTATTCATGAAATCATTCAAAGAATATAGGAGGCGTAAAAATGAATGAAACTATCAAAATATTTATAATTGTAATTGTCGCTACCATTGCGCTGGCTTCTGGCAGCTTATTAGCTTACTTCATCTATAAAATGACTATTATTGATGCTAAGGCGCGAGGGTTAAAACATCCCAAATTTTGGGGTATTTTTAATATCGCTGGAAACAACTCTTCAAATATCTTACTCTATCTTATCGGCAGAAGGAAATTTCCTAAAGATAAACTCACTTCCTATGATCAACTCTTAATGAAGCAATATAAAAGAGAAGCTAGTATATCTCTTATTTGCCACCTTTGTGGGACGATTATCCTACTTATCTGCATTGTTTATTTCTATGCCTAACTAGTTCGCCTATCTTTATTAGAAAAAGTAGGGTTTTTGTTATTTTATTAATTAATAAAGTTTGGTAGGATAGATGTGATATAAAATTAAAGGAGATCTCTTTACATGAACTCAGTAAAAAATAAACTTCCAGGACTTCTTTTATGTTTCTTGATTGCTATTTTTGCTAGCCTTTTAGCTAGTGTATCGATTGGAAACTTTTCACTGGCGATTATTGGAGCACCCGTCTTTGCTATCTTAATAGGCATGATCATCAGTCTCATTCAGCCCCAATTAGCTAATCATGCCATTTTTCATCTCGGTATTCGCTTTTCAGCGAAAAACATCCTACAATGGGCAGTTGTTTTATTAGGTTTCTCCTTGAACCTCTCAATGATTATTAAAGTTGGTAGCAAAAGCTTACCTGTAATAGTTGCTACTATCTCGATTGCGCTACTGGTTGCTTGGTTCTTTCATAAGCAATTTAAGATGGAAACGAAATTAGCGACTTTAATTGGTGTCGGATCAGCTATTTGTGGAGGTTCTGCAATTGCAGCCACTGCTCCAGTTATTGAAGCAGATGATAAGCAAGTTGCTCAGGCTATTTCAATTATTTTTATTTTTAATGTACTGGCTGCTTTGATTTTCCCTACTTTAGGTTATAACTTAGGATTAGGAACAGAAGGTTTTGCTATCTTCGCAGGTTCTGCAGTTAATGACACTTCTTCAGTGACTGCCGCAGCAGCGACAGCAGAAAGCTTCTATCAAGTGGAAGGCATCCTATCTGCTGCAGTAACGGTCAAATTAACACGAACACTAGCCATTATTCCCATTACGATAGGTCTATCTTTGATGCAAGCTCGTAAGGAAAATGAACACGCAAAAGCCACTATTTTTCACTTACTTCCTACATTTATTCTCTATTTTATTTTAGCTGCCTTAGTCACTTCCATAGTGGACCTTCTTCCAACAAATGCATTTACCTATAGTTACGTCGAAAAGTTTATTCCCCTGATAAAAACTCTCGCTAAATTTTTTATCAGTATGGCTATGGCGGCTATCGGGTTAAACTCTCAATTAAGTGAACTAATTAGAGAAGGAAAGAAACCCATTTTACTTGGCCTCTCTTGTTGGATAGCTATCAGTCTCGTTTCACTAACCGTTCAAGCTCTAACCGCTACTTTTTATAGTAATCTTCCTTAATCAAAAACGGTTAACTAGTAGAATTATCTAGTTAACCGTTCTTTTCTATTTAATTAACTGCTTAATTTGAAAAGAACCATTTTTGATAGCCCTTATCAATCAATAGGCTCACGAGCATTTGAATAATCATAGAGATAAAAACTGTTAAGGGAAGCCCCTTTAAAACACCCAAAAAAGCTTGGCCGTTTATGCCCGCTTCCATCCATACTCCAAGAAAGCCCATGACAAAAGAAAAGATCAAGGCGGGTGGGAATTGTCCCACTACGAATTTTAACCATTCTGGATGCTGGATACCTAGTAATTCATTGAATTGCTCAGACATTTTTGGTATATCAAGAAGATAAGCCCCAAGAATTACTGAAACGGGTAAAAGAACAGATAGTTTAACTAACATTTCAGGGAATACGACTTGCCCCTGCATGGCAGTCATAATTAAGGGCATGATAATTCCAAGATGAACGGGAAAAGCAAAGCGTTTAAATGTTTCAAAGTTTATCGAATGCAAAATAATGTCACCTTTCTAATTGTGTTTTTAACTTTTTTACTCTAACAAATACCTTAAGCCCTTTGCAAGTTGTTTTTAACGACTCACCACATACTTTGTCTTTAACACATCATTTTCTAGTTAAGTATGCTCAAAAAATAGAACAATTTTTGAAAAGATAATACTTCATTATTCATCCCTTAGCTCTATCCAATACCTTTGATCGACAGTGCCATCAGGATAAACTACTTCATTTTCTAAAACGCCACCATTTTTTTGAATGGATTTCGCGGACCCAATATTTTCTTTATTACAAATCATTAAAACCCTTTTTATACCGATTCGTTTACACTCTTTTAGTGCTAATCCTATCATTGCTGTGGCATAACCTTTGCGTCGCTCACTCGGTCGAATACCGTCTCCTATATGTCCACCCTTTAGTAAAAGGCCATCATTTATATAATGGCGAATATTCACTGCCCCTACCAAAACATTCCGATTGCGGTCGAGACAAAAAAAGGTCGAATCCGGTACACGGTCTGAGTGTACAGCTTCTTTATCTTCTATACTCTTAATATATCCTCCAAAATCATGTGGATCATGACGAAAGATGGCCGATGGCGAACCATCTGTTTGATTTTTTTCTATGTCTTCTTTCCATTCTTCGATCATCTCAATTAATAGTAGCTGATGTTTTTTCTCTAACTTAACAAGTTCGATATTCATATTAGGCTTATCCCTTTCAAAGTGATTTTATACTTTATAAATTTTGGCTTGCGTCCTAGCGATAACTGGTCCCATCTCTTCTTGTCGGATGGCTGATAAATCTATGACGGTTTGCCTAAGAAGTTCTTTTAAAGATTTAGCCATATGCTGAACTTCTTTTCTATCACAAATAATCTTATCCTCCCTTGGCCAATCACTCTCAAGTAAAATATGATCTCCAGCTATTTGTTGAACATAGGCGCGTCCTTTTTTTGTATTTAACATCGTCGGATGAACAGATAGATAACCTCCTTGATCTCGATGTCTGGTTAATTGATCACTGGTTCCATTAAAGCGGTGTAAAATTGCCGTAATATTCTTAGCAGAATGACTTTCTATTAAGTCCAATACTTTTGAAGCTGATTGTACTGCGTGGATTGATAACACATAATGATTATCTAAACGCTCAGCTAATAGTGATAGAATGTTTGAGAAAACATAAATCTGTAAGTCCTCATCCGCTTTTTCCAATCCATTGGTCGAAAAATCTAAACCGACTTCTCCTATTAAAAGAGATTGGTCTAATTCCCCTTGAAAGATAGCTAACTCCTTATTCGCTTGTTCCTTAGACTTAATCCACCAAGGATGAAAACCTAAAGATAAATAAGGCAGAAACTTTTGATCACAATCCATTTTTTTGAGGCTATCCTTTAACTCAATAAAACCTGAGGGTGTGACAGTTTGAGCCACAATTTTAAGCTTTTCTTTAGCAATTGTTTCTAAAAATAACTGACGAGCCTGTTGGTCTTTTATAAAATCAAAGTGATAGTGACTATCTAATAAATTCATAGTCTCTCCTCTCCTTCTTACTTCGATTTACCAAACTTTATATTCTTCCTTCCCTGCCAAACGTCGGATCACTTTTCCTGCTAGCATCATTCCCATAATTGGTGGCATATAACTCATCGAACCTAAGGTTTGTGATTTTGTATTGCCAGTAGGATTTTCAACTTTGAAGGGTTGTTCATTAGAATAAAGAACCTCTAAATTTTTAATGCCTCTTCTACGGCACTCTAGACGTATAATCTTTGAAAGGGGACAATAAGAGGTCTTTTCTATTTTACTAAAGTTTAAGTAAGTCGGATCTAATTTATTCGCTGCCCCCATAGATGAAATTAAGGGCAATTTTTCTTTTTGACAAAAGGCTGCAATTTCTAATTTTTGAGAGATAGTATCAATACAATCAATTATATAATCCACTCCTGCTAGATCAGTTAAAATTTCCTCAATATTTTCTTTGGTTAGAAATATTTGACGGGCATCCACTTGGCAGTCCGGATTGATTTCAGCGATCATCGCTTTCATAACATCTGCTTTAACCTTACCCACGGTTGATGAAAAGGCTAAAGCTTGACGATTAATATTGCTTTCTTCAATAATATCTCCATCAATTATCGTTAAATAGCCTACTCCTCCTCGAGCTAACGCCTCAGCACAAGCAGAACCTACTCCGCCTAGCCCCAATACTACCACTCTTGATTGAGCTAACCGACTTAGGCCCTCTTCTTTTAAGAGCAGGCTCACCCTTGAGAGTCTTGTTGGTATTTTTGCTTCCATAACATCATCCTTAATCTTTTAAGTTTATTAGCTGCTTTTTTATTATAACACCATCGCTCTAATTAGATCTTATTAAAAGAGGTGGTCATAAAGATCACCTCTTTTAGGTCTATTAATTCTTACATTTGCTCTTTATGAAAACGACTTAGGAACAATTTAGTTCGCTCATGCTGGGGCTCATTAATCACTTGCTGGGCTAAGCCATCTTCCACAATTACACCTTTGTCCATAAAAACAACCCGACTAGAAACATCACGGGCAAAAGCCATTTCATGAGTCACTACTATCATTGTCAGACCCTCTCTTGCTAATTGGGTCATGGTATCTAATACCTCTCCTACCATTTCTGGGTCAAGCGCTGAAGTCGGCTCATCAAACAGTAATAATTCTGGATCCATTGATAAAGCCCGAGCAATAGCAACTCTTTGCTGTTGTCCACCTGACAATTGTTTAGGACGCGCATTGACATAAGGAGCCATACCCACCTTAGTCAAGTTGGCCATAGCAATTTGCTCTGCTTCTTCTTTTGTCCGTCCCAAGATTTTAACTTGTCCAATGGTACAATTCTTCAAAACATTCATATTATTAAAAAGGTTAAACTGTTGGAAAACCATTCCCACTTCTGCTCGATAGTGATTCAAAGGGTAATGATTGGTCATCACTGACTTGCCTTTATAAAAAATATCCCCTCCGCTCGGTTGCTCTAGAAGATTGAGACATCTCAGAAGGGTTGATTTTCCTGAACCTGAAGAGCCAATAATAGAGATGACCTCTCCTTGTTTCACGCTAAAATCAATGTCTTTTAAGACTAAGTTGTCCCCAAATTTTTTAGATAAGTGAGCAATCTCTAAGATTTTATTTTCATTAGTCATGTGTTTTCACCCCCTTGACCGCTTCTGTGGATGAAGACTGAACAACTGTATAAGAATGAGAACCTGACATCTTTCTCTCAATTAAATTTAAAATACGAGTGGTCGTAAACGTTAAAACAAAATAAATCACTGAGGTAATCAAGAAGGTCTGGAAAGTCTGATAGGTCGATCCTGCGACAGACTTGGAAACAAAGAACAATTCTGTCACTGCTATAACATTTAAAACGGAAGTATCTTTGATATTAATCACAAACTCATTTCCTAAAGTTGGTAGAATCGATAAGACAGCTTGCGGTAATACCACATGTCGCATGGTTTGTCCGTGGGTCATACCAATTGCTTTGGCCCCTTCATATTGTCCCTTATCCACCCCTTGAATACCTCCACGCATGACTTCAGATAGATAGGCACCTGTATTAATTGAAACAATAAATAAAGCTGCTGTCATTGAAGAAAGATCAATATCAAAGAAAAGTTTTAGACCATAAAAAATTAACATGGCTTGAACCATCATCGGTGTTCCTCTAAAAATTTCGATGTAGGTAACTAAAAGAAAATCAACTACTTTAAACAAATAATAAGAAGGGCGACCTTTTTGGAACAAGTCCTTCATCGAACGGATCACTGCAATCAAGAGTCCAATTACGGACCCCACAATGGTTGCAAACAGCGCAATGAATAGAGTGTTCAAGGCACCACGAATAAATTGATTACCGTAACTAGCCCACAAAGCCTGAACATCTTGCCAAAAGCTAAGGTTTTCTTGACTTTGATTGAGTTCTACCATTTCTTTCATCAATGCTATCCGTTCCTCTTCATCAATCTGACTTAAAACTTGATTAATTGGTTCCACCAAAGGACTTCCTTTACGTAAACCAATCGCGATTCCTGTATCTACCTGACTCAGATCAAAGCCATTCTCTTTAGTAAATTTTACATAAGTTAAGTCGGTGTTAGCAGCTACAGCAGCCATGGCTCCTGGTTCTTCCGATAAATAAGCATCAATTTTACCTGATAGGACGGAAGAAATCATGGTTGGAAAAGAATCCAAAGCTGTCCCTTTCTGGACATTAGGTATTTGATCGATTAAGCCATAATGGAAGGTATTTAGCTGAGCGGTTACTTTAGCGTTTGAAAAATCTTCGATGGATTGAGCATCGACAAAATCAGAATCTTTGCGAACTACCAGGACCATCTGACTTTCATAATAATTATCAGAAAAGTCAATTTCCTTCTTACGCTCTGGTGTGACCGACATGCCAGCAATGATAGCATCTACCTTACCAGAATTTAAAGCTGGAGGTAGACCATCCCACTCTAATTTTACAATTTCTAATTCCAAACCTAACTGTTGCGCTAACTCTTGTGCGATGTGGACATCATAGCCATTGCCAAACTCTCCTTTAGAGTTAGAAATAGGGAGCGCTCCATTTACTAGAGAAGGTTGCGACCAGTTAAAAGGTGAATAATTAGCTTCCATTCCTACTTTTAAAACACCAGGATCTTCAAGTCCTTCTTGGATCTGTTCACTATTAATAGTTGATAACTTCTTGTCTTCAGCACCTACAATCATTTTAACAGGCAAAAGCAATATAAACATTAAGATTAAGACACTGAGCTTTTTAAACAGTCCTTGATTCTGTTCCATTCTGATCCTCCTCGTAATTTTTACTATAAAAAATAAATATACCTTTTATAGTAAATTTGGTCAAGTTTTGAATGTATAGACTATTATTTAAAAATGTTGAATGTATAGACTATTATTAAAGCTTCTTAATAAGACAGATCGAAATGTTAATATTTTTTGTAATAGTATTTCTATTTTTTCTAAAAAAACAGATCAAAAAACTCCTTTGATTCATAATTACACATATATAATGCTCTCTGCAAATTATACTGTCTTCATGATCTAAGGAGTTATTTGTTTATATTTAATTATTAAATTTAGGGGTTATTTTAAACTGGATCATCTTAGTTCCAATCAGCTAAAGATCCCATTGGATCCCATGGTTCTAATTCAATGACTGGTTGATTAAGAGCATCTAACCATTTTTGATCAAGGTATTTCTTATCAACAGTCACTTGATAGTTATACTCGTCAAACCATTGATCACTCATTGAGAAGATACCTTTATCGCCAGATTTTTCACCCCAACTGTTCTCAACCTTCCAATTGACTGGTTTACCATCAGCATCTAGGTCCACACCTACTAAAAGCATGGCGTGAGTTAATAAACTCTCCCCATAATCTAAGCGCTCAGCCTTATTTAATTGAGGCGCTTCAGCTAAGATAGCCTCATATTCGTATAAGTCTTTATCCATAATACCCAATTCACGATCACTCATCTTACCAACATCACAACCAAACCAAACTGGCTTGCCATCTTTGATTGAAGCAATTGCAGCTTCTTTAAGCACTTCAATTGGTGCATTAATATAAGTAATCGGGTGGCCTTCGGCTACAGAGGCTAAATATTTAACAGTGAACGCCCGTCCGAAAGGCTTATCTTCAGTCGGTGCGTTGATTACACTGACTTTACCTTCTAAATCCCAACCCACATACTTATTAAAGAAATCTTGTGGTGTGATGTCTTCAATACGGTGATATTTTCCATCCTTGTCGCGGTAACTGTAAGAGAACTTCTCTGGAACCTGTCCCAAGGCTTTAACTAAGATGTTGTATATAACATACAGCATATCCTCTTTCATTGCTTTCAAATCTTCTTTTGAAGCCTTATTTTGATAAGCCGTTCTTAATTCTTTAGCAAAGGCTCTTAAACGTTTAGTAATGATTGCTACCATTTCATAAGTATTAGAAGAATGGTAAGTTTCTGGCATTACCGATTTAGGAACTGAACCATACTTTTGTAGTAAGGCTGTGAACATATCCCATTGTCCACCATCTTCGACCGGCGCTTGCAATAAATGTTGTACCACACGTGAATTTAAAGGTTCCTCTACCGTTTCAATGATAGAATCCAAGAAGAAGTTTGATTTTTCTAACTTATCCCAGAAGAGGGTATAATTTTGCGAAAATTCAAAAGTTTCTAAATTTAACTCTTCCATTGTATTTACACGCGCACCGTTTAAGGCAGCAAACATCCAGCAACGACCGCTTTTCTTCTGATCGGTAATCTTGCCTCTTTTTGTTTCATCGGAGAAAACGAAGGTATGGTCTCTCACGGCCTCATTATTAAATGAAGATTGATTGAACCCAACTTTAGCTACCGCATTTTCTACTGCATGATTGATCGTTTCTGCTTGATATTTTGTTTTGAATGATTGTATTAATTCTTGATTGATTGTCATAGTCATTTCCTTTCTTTAAATAAAATTTTTTAGAGTCCATTCTAATAATAGAGAACTTCTTCATTTATTCTGGCTAGTCTTTAAATTTTTTTCTAAAGAATAGCTTAAAAAATAATCACTACTATTCACACCACTTCCTTTAATAACTAATCATTTTAACTAATTAATAAGATATAGGACTGGCCTTCAAAGCTTAAATCCCTTAAGAATTTATATAGAATTAGCGATTAACTAGACTTCTAAACTTACTATATAAAAACTCAGTGCCACCATTAAACTTAATTAATTATATAAAGCTACAGCCATTCCCTAATAATATTTTATAACAAAATTAGAGTACTTGCAATAAATTTTTAGGTTAACCTAAAATATCCTTCAGTCTATACCTTGCTAAGTCACAACATACTTTATGATCAGTCATCGAATATAGCTACAATTTAAAAATTCCAGCCACAAACCCCCCACTTGATTGAAATGAACCTTAGATCAGATATATTGTACAAAAAGTGCTCCTGGATATCCACAATCGGGTCTTACTTGACATCTTACCCTATCACCAAAGAAAATTTAATTCTCAGTGGTCATTTTTCTGATATCATTATCAAAATCTTTATTGATAGTCGTTAAGTGAAGATTGCACCATTCTAACCATCCATTAGTCTTTTGATGAAAATAATTCAAATTTCCTGCTAAGACTTGCTCAAAATACATTGCAATTCCTTCGGTAAAGAGTAACCATAAAAAATAGTTTTCACCTTGCTCAAATTGGTCAAAATTACCATATTGTTGATGATAGATATGCCCTAATTCTTGAAAAATAAGTCCATGCATACGGTCTTTACTCATCCAATCTCATTCGATCATTTTTTCAATTCCCACTAGAATATAAGTTCTTCTGTCCAGTTCTACCACCCAACCTGCCCCATTACATAAACCTAAATAAAGCATAATTGTAAAATCTAGCTCTTTGCCAAATGCTTGAATAACTTTTTTATTTAACCCCCCAGTTACTTGCCTAAATGAGTCTACTACTTTGAACCGCTTTTTGCTTTCTGAAAAAGTCCTTTTTTAATGGGGAAATAATCGTTTAAAAGCTAAACTTCCCACCAACAAACACTCTTTTGGCGTCATCAGACAGTAAATCCTGATAGTTGGCTAACCATCTATCCATATATTCTTTCATAAACTGATTTGAAACTGCCCATTTACAAATAATGGATCAACTTCAGCAGTCGCATTAATGATTTCCATACCAAGTCTCCTCTTATTACCTATGTCAGCATATCCTATAGATCGGATCATTGCCAAACAAAGACCAGGATAATTTAAGCTATTTACAATTAGTCATATTCAGCCAACTAGCAATTTCTTCAGCTATTTTTTCAGGTTGGTCTTGATAGATAGCATGACTCGCGTTTTCGATAATTTTCATGCTTATATTATCATTTAAATTTTTAGATCTTTTTAGCTTGGTCGGTAAAACCTCTTGAAGATCACTAATCAGAAGCAATGTAGGTGTTTTATATGCTTTACTAGTAATCGATAACTGAATCGAATGATTAAGACTCAAAAGATTCAAAGCGCTCTCCTCGTTCATATATTTATAATTACCGCTAGATAGGATCTGTTTTGCATTGATCAGTTCATCTTCCAGTGATACTCCAAAATCTTCACTTGAGATAATCCCTCCATCAAGTAAAATGACTTTAGTAATATTACTTAAATGTGCAGCTAGAAAAGCAGCTATTTCACCCCCGATAGAATGCCCTATTATAACAGATGGTTTCTCCCCGATAGTATCCTTATAAAAGTTAATCAGTTCTTCTTTAGCTACTACATTGTCATTAAAGGCCTCTTCATGTCCGGGTAAATAGAGATAATTTACTCCTAAGCCTTTTTTAGACAATAATTTCAAAAATATTTCACTCTCTTCCTTCATGCCACCAAAACCATTAATAAAATAGATACATTCTTCTAACATATTGCTCTCCTTAATCTTATCAAAGACAGATTGTTAAAGTGGTTAAATACATAAATTAATTATACAGCGATACTAAGACAACTTTCAAAGTGTTTTAAATGTTCCACAAACTTGCTCAATGGATAAAAATCATAAATTTATGGGGAGTTTAACTCAACTTATAAGCAAATAATAATAATTACATTTTAACATAGTAATAGTTGCTGTGTTTAGCTTGTTTATACCGTAGCTATTATCATTTATGTTGGTCTAGTAGCCTATTGATATACCAGTTATTCATCTTTGTACTCTTGTCGCAACAATCTTATTCTCTTTTGTACAATTTGGAGTCATTTCTTAATAAATTGTTGAAAATTTACCTTACTTTTACTTAGAATTTACTAAAAATTTACAATGCTCTGCTAACTTATATCTAGATGAATAAATCATCAATAAATTATAAAGAAGGATTGAGCCAATGAAAAAAACAGTAATTCTATCATTATGTGCTTCTGTATTAATGTCAGTATGTGCCCCTACAATGACTTTTGCTAAACAAGAAGAAGGTCAATGGTCGGAACTTCCAGTAGCAACCTTGGAAGAAGGCCGTGCGCTAACTGAAGATTTATCTCTTATTTCTAAAAACCGAGCAAAATATGTCTTCTTATTTATCGGAGATGGCATGGGAAATATCCCTGTTTCTGCGGCTGAATATTACTTAGGTCCAGATAATGGTGACGAAGGTAACGGTCAAGCAGTCGCTCAACCGTTAAATTTTGCTAAATTTCCTGTTGTTGGTCTGCAAAACCCAACCGATGCTGACCATTATGTTCCGGACTCTGCTGGTACTGCTACCGCATTTGGAAATGGCGTAAAGATTGATTCAAACGTCATTGGTCTAACACCTGGCTATACCGAACAAACAGAATCAATTGCTGAAAAAGCTCAAGCTCAGGGAAAAGCCGTTGGTATCCTATCGACAGTAACTTTAAATCATGCGACTCCTGCTGCCTTCTATTCAAACGTTGAACACCGTAGAAATTATTACGAAATTGGTGAACAAATGGCTGCTTCAAACTTTGAATATTTTGCAGGGGGTTCTCTTGGTAAGCGAACAGGTGCTGAAGATGATCAAAAAGACTTATACGAGGTATTAGAAGAAAAAGGATATATGGTAGCAGATACTCAAGAAGAATTCGATACTATTACTGCTGACACTGAGAAAGTTTATGCACCTGCATCTGTTCTTTCTGAATCAGATGGTTCTTCTATGAAATATGCGATTGATCGACAAGAAGGTGAACCTACATTAGCAGATATGGTCGCTAAAGGAATTGAAGTCCTAAGCGCTAACGAAGAAGGATTCTTCATGATGACAGAATCTGGTAAGATTGACTGGGCAGAGCACGCTAATGATGCCGCAACAACTATTAAAGAAGTGATTGACTTTCAAGACTCTATCCAAGAAGCAATTGATTTCTACTATGAACATCCTGAAGAAACTTTAATCGTTGTAACTGCTGATCATCCTACCGGCGGTTTCACCATCGGAAACTCGGAAACAGGTTATAACTCTTACTTCCATTTACTAGACAATCAAAAAGTTTCTCAAGAACAATTTGATGTAATCTTTGCTAAGGCCAAAGAAGAAAATCCAGAAATGACTTTTGAAGATGCTGTTCCATTACTAGAAGAAAACTTCGGATTTATCTTTGACCTGGAAGCAGAAGAAGTTGTAAAGACTGCTGGCGAAGTCGAGAAAGCGGCTGAAGAAGGTGAAGAAGAAGCCAAAGACTTAATGTTAGTAACACCTTATGAATTAGCAGAATTACGTTATGCTTTCGAACAAACAATGAAACCATATGAAGAACGTAATCTGGGTCAAGCAGATATTATCAAAGGCTACCATGCATATGAACCATTATCAATCGCTGCTACACGTCTATTAGCACGTAAAGCTGGTTTAGCATTCACAACTGTTGACCACTCACCTGAGAAAGTTCCAGTTTTTGCAATCGGTGCTGGCGCTGCAATGTTTGAAGGTAATTTTGAAAATACAGATATTGCCTATAAGATTTTAGCAGCCATGGGATTATATGAAGGTGGCGATACTAAAATGGCTCCTTTAGAAGTAACAAAGAAGTTTTCTGGATCTATTGAGGAAAACGATAAAGAAGAAGCTTCTAAAGAAACAGTTGAAGTAGAAGAAGTTTCTGAAGAAAGTGTTGAAGAAAGTTCAGATTCTGAAACAAGTGAGGAAAGTTCTGAAGATTCATCGGTTGAAGAAAGCAGTAACTCTGAAGAAGAACCTGAAGAAGTAACTGAAAGCTCTGCTGAATAATTAATACATTAGTCACAAAAAGCACAGCTAAGATAAGGCTGTGCTTTTATTCTTTAAGGAGAATCTTATGCAACTTAAATCTATTTTAGCAAGTTTCCTTTTGTTTATTTCCCTACTCTCACCTTGTTCTCTTGTTAAAGCTGAAAGTTCAAGCATGAAAGAATTACCTTTCAGCGGATACTATCTAGCCCCTGAAGCAAGTAGTATTGAAGGATTGCTTTTTCAAGAAAACCAATTAATCATCTATATTAAAGATGAATCAAGGTATGCTCACCCTGTTTATGGACACGACCATGAAGATAACTATGATAATGAACAGCAAGATGTGGAAAAAGATATTAAATCAAACAAAGACCATCACGATGACACCATTGATCAAGAATTTATAGAATGGTTATTCGAATTTAATGCTTACCCTTATCCAGACCTTAAGAATTATTCTATATCTGTTCAAGAGAGATATAAGAAAGAAAATAATCTTCCAATTAACTTAAAAGAAGTTTATCTAGCCATTGTAGATCAGATAACACCTGAAATGACACAAAGAAATATCTTAGACTTGATTAATCAAACGATTCCTGACATTTCATATACACAAAAAAATGATTATAATTATTTCACTATTTCCTGCCCAACTATCACTGTAAATAACGATCATTGGACCGTCCAATTATTCGGTGAAGAAATTTTTTCTTTTGTGCAACAGTCTGGACAATTAATAGATAATCATGGAAATACTTATGAATACATTGACGGAATTAAACCCAACTAATTGCTGAAAGGTGTGAACTAATGAAAAGAATATTTATTACTTTATTAATTTTAACTGCCTTAACCCTTAATCTACTTTTTCCACACGCCACTTTCGCACAAGCAGAAGCTAATGTTAAAGAAACAAACCATATGAAAGTAGACGGTCATCACCAAGGACATCACATTAAGGCTAATTTTATCCCTGATAAAATTCTTAATCCTGACGATAGTCTATATGAAGCACCAGAAAAAATTGAAAAGTACGTTGGTATATATCAAGCACAAGCAACAGTTCCTAAATTGAATCTTAACTTAGATATCATTGTCTCAATCGAAGAAAGCGGCTTATTTAATATGGCCTACTATTTTACACAACGAGAAAAAGGAGAAAGTATACGTTTCTACGTAGATGAGAATGAAACAATTGAATCTATACCCGCTCCATATCAAGACCTCGTTATCTTGACAGGAGGTCTCAAAGAGTTTGAAGGTGGCTTAGGCTCAGGCTTAATTCGTAAAACGGTGTCACCGGTAGTACTATTAAATAATCAAGGCAAACCCGAAAGCTTATATCCTTATCAATCAATGGCATATGATCTGCGAGAAAATTATCAAAATGCTAGGGTTTATCAAGACCTTGGTCTTTATATAGTAAATGATGAAATTGTGATCGATGTAAACCATTTGATTGGTCTAGATGATGAACAAGAAAATAGAATCGCATTAAAAGCTACAAGTTTTAAAAATGAAGATGCTTTCCTAGTTGAAAAGAAAACATATGAAATTCTTCAAAAAGCTTTTGATCACTATCTTGATGATTATAATGATTTTAAGCTTCAATTTAAAAATAGTAATGACTTTGTTCAAGTCATTCAAGCAATGCATTTGAAGACCAACGCCAGTTTTCCTGCCGATACTAAATTTGAACTGATCGATCCTAGTCAAGTCAATAAAGATTCTGAAAGTGCCCATACATTTGCTTTGCTCATTAATGACCAAATCTTATATTTTTATGATGGACACAAATTATTTGTTGCAAATGAAATTGAAAATAATAATAGATGCTATTCTGCAAATGAATGGCAAACGAATTAATAGTTGAAGTCACCGAAAATTAAATTCTAAAATTTTCCATCCAGCCAAACCCTATTAAATAATCAACAACTACAAATAATCCCTTGTTAGATTGAGCAAATCGATTGAAGATAAATACCATCTTTGCTAATGTTTAAATAAAGGAGATGGTATGAATGTTTTTAGTTATGCAACATATAAAACCTAAAGTAGGCAAAACAGAAAGCATCATCAATAAATTATCGAATCGTGAAATCATAAATGATCAACCAGGTTTCATTAATTTATCAATCAGTAGAGGCATTGAAGAGGATTTAATTGTGGTTTTAGGCTCATGGAAATCACAAGAAGATTGGAAAAATTGGGAAAATTCAGAAGATCGAAAAAAATTAGACGATCCAGATGACAGTGAAATTGAATCGATGGAGTCACATAAATTAGAAATTCTAAAGGACGAAAAAATGCCTAAAAAATAATCCAAGTTATCTTAAATAATTCGATAGGATTAGGAAACAAAAGAGCAAGCAGCATGTGTGCTGTTTGCTCTTTATTTAGTTAATTGATTATAAACTATCTATCAAATCTAACATCTCACTATTTTCAGGGATATCTTTCATGGAATGACCGTAGTGAATATATCTCAACTCACCCTTTTTATCTACCAACATTTGAGCTGGCATCCGTCCCATCTTAAAAAGATTTACTTCTTGACCATACAATTTTAATACCGAATGGTTTGGATCAGGTAGACCATAAAATTCTAAGTCATTTTCATGCCAGTAGTCTGCGAATTTTTTATCGTTTTCAGGACCAATGACGACAATAGCGGTGTCTCTTTTTTCAAACTGATTATAATCTTTATGCAACTGCATCATGTGCTTGCGGCAGAAAGGTCATATAAAGCCTCTGTTTAATACAAGCATTACATTTTTACTTCCTCTGAAAGCTGAAAGCTTAACTGTCTTTCCTTCGAAATCTTCTAATTCAAAGTCTGGTGCCTTTTTATTGACTTCAATACTTGCCATAAAATTCATCTCTTTCCTTTCACTGATTAAACAATATACTATTTAAAAATCACTATCTTTCAGCTTTATTAAATCAATAAAGTGGTTTAATGATTAATCTTAAAGGATTAACTTTTTATATCCACTTTAATAAAACACTTTAAATAGTTGATACATACAACTTACCACTCATTGCTTAGTCATTTTAAATATTTACAAAGCTTATTGTTATAATGTTTTTGTTTAAAAATAAGAGACATGAATTTAATTTCATGTCTCTTATTTTTAATTTATATCAACACTTTTGACCTACTCATTAGCTTCAGTAAGAACTTTTTGAACAGCTGGATCTTCCTTAAGATGTTCTACCATACGCTTAACGTTTGGATAGTCTTTATACGTTTTTTCTAAATTCTTAGTCCAAGTTGCAAAAATGAATGCTAATGGATCAAGCACAGTACGTTTATTTTGGTAGAGGTGATTAGAATCACCAATAATATCATCAAGATGTTTGAAGTTCGCATCAATACGAGCAGGCGCTGCCGCACGAGCCATTTCAATTACATCTATGTCTTCAGATGTTGTATAACGCTGTGGGTTAAAGAACGGCCAGAATGATGGATGAATATCTGCAGAAAGGAATAGAGATGTTTCATCAAACTCAAAAACATTTTCTAACCCTTCATTAGGTCCTAAATCTTTTTCTGGAACGGAATTAGCAATGTATTGTAAAATTGCTCCTGCTTGAGTCATCGGACGATCGGCTCCAATTTCAAGAGCAGGAACCATTCCTAAAGGATTAATTTTACGATACTCAGGATCATTGTAATCCACACGAATGGTTTCATACTCAAGACCAGACCATTCTAAAGCGATCCAGCAAGCCAAGGAACAAGTACCAGGTGCATAGTATAATTTCAACATTTTATCAAACCTTTCTTTTTTTTATTGATTATATTATAGCATTAAAAAGTGTCATAGGAAATAATTGAGTGAATTCGATAGCATGCTTTTAAAATAAGAGTAAGCTAGTAACTAGCTAATTTTAAACAGCAGCTGTAACTCCTCCATCAATGACAAACTCAGATCCAGTTGAATATCTTGCTTCATCGGAAGCTAAGAATACAACTAAATTAGAAACTTCTTTAGGCTGAGCCACTCGGCGCATAGGAATAGTTTCTTTAAATTTATCAACCGCTTCCTTAACACCCGGTTGTTCTAACATTGGTGTGTGTACTACACCAGGATGGACAGAATTAACGGTTATATTATATGGAGATAACTCTCTCGCTGCTGATTTCGTCATTCCTCTAACCGCAAACTTAGTGTCTGTATATCCGATCGCCCCACCTACTAAACCATTCATAGAAGAAATGTTAATTATAGAACCATACTTTTGTTGCTTCATAATAGGTGTTACGGCTTTAATACCTAAAAAGACGGAAACTTGGTTGATATTCACAATTTTCATGTAATCGTCTAATGAAACATCTTCAATTTTCATATTATAAGTGATACCTGCATTATTAACGAGCGAGTCTATCCTGCCCCATTTATCCATTGTCGCATCAATTACCTTTTTCCAGTCACTTTCCTTGGTCACATCTTGTTTAACAAATAGAACATTTTGACCAAGTTCTTTAGCAACTTCATTACCTTTTTCTTCATTAATATCAGTAATGACAACCTTAGCTCCTTCAGCTAAAGCGACCTCTGCATGCACTTTCCCCATCCCTTGAGCGCCGCCAGTAATAATTAAAACTTTACCTTCTAATCTTTCCATTTTGTTTCCTCCTAATATAATTTAATACTTCCTCCATCGACCATAAATGTTTGACCTGTGATGTAACGTGATTCATCACTTGCTAGAAAAACTGCGACTGGTGCGATATCTTTGTCAATATCACCAAATTTTTGGAGTGGAATACCTTGAACGACTTTTTCATAATATTCAGGGTTTTCAGCACGCCAAGCATCGACACCTTCAGAATAGGCTATAGGTGAAATGACATTCACATTGATACCATCTTTACCAAACTCATTCGCCATCACACGCGAAATCCCACGAATCGCTTCTTTGGCTGCTACATAAGCCCCTTGATGGTTATCACCCTTAATGGCTGCTCCTGAACCAAAATTAATGATATTTCCTTTAGTCTTTTTAAGATATGGAATAGCTAGTTGACTCAAGAAAAAGGTAGCATAGAAACCAGACTCCATTGATAGAGCTAAATCTTCTTCTGTAATATCTAAGAAGCTCTTCATCCTTGAAGCATGAGCATTATTGACCAACACATCGATTTGATGATAGCGGTCAACAACCCCTTGAATGCACGTTTCTAAGGCTGATTTTTTAGTCAAATCAGTCTTGATAAAGAAGGTATTATATCCCTCCTCATTTAGAGAACGGCTTAAAGCCTCGCCTTTTTCTTGATTAAGATCGACGATTGCTACTTTTGCCCCTTCTCTAGCATAGGCGCGGACAATGGCTGAACCAATTCCACCAGCCCCGCCTGTTACTATTGCCACTTTATCTTTTAAGCGCTCCATTCTATTTCCCCCTTATAATTTATTTTTGAATCTGTAACATCTGCATATTTTAATCATACGCCACTTTAAGAAAATTGGCTAATAAAGCGACTCGTAAAAACGTCCTTAGGGTTGCTATAAATACATTTGTTAAAATTTTAAACAGTTAGGATAAAAATAATTTTAATCCTTTATATTTAAATTCCGTATAGGGCGGGTCATTCAGTTGAAGCATATCTTCTTGAAGCATTTCCTGTAATAAAGTGTTGATATATAAGTCACCGATCTCTGTAAGTTCTATAAAAGCTTGCAATTCTTTTTTAAAAGCATCTTGATAGCTATTCGGATCTTTTAAATAACTAATTACAAAATCTTTTTCTTCACGACTATATTCCATTTAACCCCCTCCTTCTCTATTAAAAGCATCCTCTTATCCATATTCGGTGGCAAACCAGACGGCTTAAAAAAACCTCCTGCTGATACAGGAAGTTTAAATAAGTCGCCCACTTAATCTTCATAAGATTTAAAGGGATCGTTTGAATTAGGTAATCGGTCTGGTGTAATGGTTAAGCCCATTTCTCTTTGTTCATGATTCAATTCTTTGATGAGGGATAAAATAACTAAAATAAGAATGAAAACAAAGGGTAAGGAAACGATTATTAAGACATTTTGAATAGCTAGTAAACCGCCAGACAATAGTAAGACAACCGCAATAATTGAAAGTGTAAATCCCCAAGTAATCTTAGTTCTATTATTAGGCTTGATATTACCTTCTTCCGACAACATGGCCAAAACAAAAGTCGCTGAGTCCGCTGACGTAATAAAAAATGAGACAACAAGAATAATCGCCACTAAAGAAAGAAGGCCGCTTAAAGGATAATAGTTAAAGGTTGCAAATAGCAACTGTTCGGGTTCAAAAGCTGTTAAGTCGGCTATATTCATTTGAACATTGGCTGCTAAAGTTCCAAAAGTAGAGAACCAAATAAAACTTAATAGCGTAGGAAGTAGAAGTACCACCGTTAAAAACTCACGTATGGTGCGTCCGCGCGAAATACGGGCTATAAAAATCCCCACGAAGGGCGACCATGAAGTCCACCATGCCCAATAAAACAAAGTCCAAGTATTAATCCACTCCCTCTTATCCCTATCAAAAGCGGCTGATCGAAAACTCATTTCAATAAAATTTTGTAAATAATTACCCAATGATTCTGTAAATGTGTTTAAAACACCGACAGTCGGGCCTACAATAGCGACAATGGCTAATAGACAGCCCGCTAAAAGCAGGTTTAAATTGGAAAGAATTTTAACCCCTTTTCCTAACCCTGAAATAGCAGAAAGTATAAATAAGATCGTTGTGATAATTATAATAATAATTTGGACACTATTAGAAATAGAGATATTAAACAAATAATTTAACCCTCCATTAATTTGGGCTGCGCCAAAACCAATAGTAGTTGCGACCCCAATAACAGTGGCAACAATCGTTATTGTATCCACTACTGTTCCGATCCAGCCCGTTGCTTTATTTCCTAGTAAAGGTTTTAAAGTATGAGATAATAGGTAGTTTTCTTGCTTACGAAAACCAAAGTAAGCTAGGGCAAGTGCTACCACACCATAGATCGCCCAACCATGTATCCCCCAATGGAAAAAAGTAAAGCGAAAGGCATCCGCTAACGCTTCTTGACTTCCTGCTGGAGCAATCGGAGTCGAAATAGCAAAGTGTGACAAAGGTTCTGCCGCTCCGTAAAAAACAAGCCCAATTCCCATACCAGCGGAAAACATCATAGCTACCCAAGAAGTGGTCGAATATTCAGGTTTTGAGTCGGGTTCTCCTAAACGAATCTGGCCTAAGGGACTAAGTATGAAATAAATACAAACTAATAATATTAGTGGAATGAGTAGAAGATAAAGCCAACCAAAATTGTTTGCCACCTGATCTTTTAAAATTTGTGTTCCAACACTTAATTCATTAGGAATAAAAATACCTAAAATAACTAATAAAAATGACGTTATAAGCGATGCATGATATACTGAAATTTCTTTTAACTTTTTCAAATCATTCCTCCTAAATTTATTTTAAAACAGGGCTTTTATACTATCAAAATTGACTTTGTTTGTAAAATTTACCCATTTTTCATCTTAAGACTTGTTGTTTTTGACAAGATTTTATATAGTTAATATTTATAAGTATTCAATAGAAAGGATGCCCTTATGACCAAAAAAATTATTGGTAAAATTACTAGTGCTTATTTTATCTTCACCATACTGACCACACTTTTTGTCCATTTAGGTTTAGAAATTAAAAAAAATGAATTGGTAACTTTCGATACTCCCATTCAAAGCTGGGTACGCGACCTTCAAAATCCCTTGATGGACAAAATCATGCTCTTTATTACCCACTCTTCAAGTGCCATACCAGTCTTAATTTTTTTCGCCATCATCCTTTTAATGCTTTTTAAAAAAAGAGCCTTTAATAAAATGCACTTCCTATTGATAGCTATTCCGGGAACTTTGGTTATTAATACAATTCTAAAGTTGATTTTCCAAAGAGACCGACCAGATTTGCTCAATCTTTTAATCGAAGAAAACTTTTATTCTTTCCCATCTGGTCATGCTATGATTAGTTCTACCGCTGTCTTTGCCATAATGGTCTTATGTTGGCGTAGCAAGCACTTTTATAAAATTTTAACTTTAGGTTTAATTTATACTTTTCTAGTTGGTTATTCCCGCGTTTATCTAGGAGTACATTTCCCTTCGGATATTATAGGCGGCTGGATGATTAGTTTCGCTTGGGTGGTCTTAGCTCAAAAATTAATTTTAAACAAGAATGTGATTGAATAAAAAAGCCAGCTCAATTGTACTGACCCTTAAACCCGAACAAGGTTTTAGGGGGTCGGTACATTGAGCAGGACTCTTTTTTTAATTAGCTTAAAATCTTAAAGATAAACACGTTAAGCTACCGTCAATTTTCTTAAATTCATCAGTATTTACTACTTTTACAGGATAACCTAAACTTTCAATATGTGCTTGTGTTTTAGGGTGACCTTCAGGAACCAGCACCGTCCCATTGATATAAAGACTGTTGATGGCATAGAGTTCTTCCGCTTCAACCACATATCGCTTATATTTTTGGAAATCCTCGACCTTATTCATCACCGGACTAACTAACATATTGTTATTTTCTAAATAAATAACAAAGTCTTTTAAGTGCAGTCCTTCTGTGACCGACACCGTTGAAGAAGTATAGCCAAACTGGCGCACAATTTGGTCAAATTGTTTAGCCCCTTCTTGATTAGTTCGATCGGATAAGCCCACATAAAAATGCTTATCTACTAGCATCACATCTCCACCCTCCATAGTTCCGGGTGCCTCAATGTAAAAGATTTGATCTTCTTTATAGAAATCCTTAAGTACTTTTTTCATTTCATATTTTTCTCCATTACGCGATTCTTTGGGTGAATTAGTCACAATCGCAAACTCTGCCATAACCACAGCTGGATCTTCAACAAAACAAGAATCAGGGTATTCTTCTAAAGGCTCTAAAGCAGTGACTTTTACTCCTAATTCTTCCAATGCTTTGACATAGTTAGCGTGTTGCACCAAGGCATCTTCATAAACTGGTTGCTCTTTAGAGAACATTCCAGTCGTAATACCTTCTAACATTGATTGACTAGGTGTTCTAACGATGGCGTGCGAAAATTTTAACATGTAATTCCTCCTGTTTTTTTAGTTATTGATGTGTTGGCACTATTGTATTTATTCAAGGACTTGTATTTATTTTATTTGTTCAATTAATTTATTATCAATACTTAACAAATCAATTAGGACAATGTCTTCATGTTTGATTTCGTATAACTGATTTTCAGTCAAATCATCGATTGTTGAAGAAGAAAGAACAAATGATTCCTTGGTTTTTTCTATAATCCTACCTTGAAGTATAAAATCATTCTCGGTAGTTATAATAGATACTTGTTTATTCACTAAGATAGGCTCATTGATTGGGTCTTTTCCTTGAAATTGTTGTTCATAATCTTTGGTCAGTGAATATGGGTCGTAAAGATTAATTGATTTATTATAATCAATTATTTTTTTAAAATTTTTAAGATAGCAAGTTGAAGAAACGATATTGGATATAAATGCATTTTTTCTATATTGAAAACTCTCAATCATTCCATATTCATTAATTGAAATTAGAGTTGAGAAGTCGTCTTCAATTGCAATTAAGTATCCAAGTGAAAAATATTCTTCATTTTTGTTACTAAATTCAGAATAAATTTCTACTAATTGATTTGTTTTTAAAGTTAATTCTAATTCATTCATATAAATCAGCTCCTTAATTAGATTGCTAAATTCTCATGAAATTCACTCCCTTTTTTTAGTGTTTATAGGTGGGGTTAGTGAATGTCCGTTTGTAATCTTTCTATTATTTAGGCTTTTTAGTAAAACTTTGTAACCTATTGTCCTCCTATAAAATGAAAAAGTTCCAGCATAGGCTTTGGTTCTAGTAGGATACACTATTCCTCCAAAAACAAAGTGATGGTTTTCTAACAATGCATTATAATTCATAGCTTATCTCTTCAAATAAATCAGCTTGTTCCACTCCTGCTTTTGTCTTTTCATGCTCCTTTCTTTCAATAGATAATCTTTCAACTTTTTTCTCTAGACTCTTCCATTAAGAAGTTGAACTGTCTTACACTTTCCTCTCGGAATATAGGAAGGGCAGATTATTTATCGATATATTTTACATTTCCACTGAAACTTTGCTTTAATCGAAAGGCTTCTCCTAAACGTTCACTATAGTCGAAAATGCTAATAGGTGTGTGTCTAATCGCATGCTTGATAGATAGTCTCCCAATTTTTATTTGTTCAATTTAAAGCTTTATTAAGCATCGGTATATTTAATTGGTTAAAAAGCTAGTGTCTTAAAACTATCCACCTGCAAGATGTTTGTATTTTCTTTTAATCGTTTAAGTATTGATTTATTGCCGATACCATTTAGCTCTTTGAACGATAAAATCAGCTTTGCAATCGCTCGATTCATTTTTTCCAATATTTTCACTCCAATTGATTTGTCTCATTAATTTTATCAAAAAAACGCTTTAAAGTCTTAGCTATTCATAGTTAATATTTAGAGAATCTAACTTCGGAATGACCGATATAAAAGACGCTCCTGCTGCTTAAACTCTATTTTTTGACTTACAAGCTATGAGGAGTAAAACGAAGCCATAGATAGACAACCGTCTATATAGGAGAATGTAAATGAATTGAGAAGAACTTAGTTTATTACTAAAAGCAATCGCCGATCCTAATCGTCTCAAGATCTTAGAACTTATTTCATGTCAGGGAAAGAGAGCTAGTGAACAAACCACGACCTATTGCTGGCATTGAGAATTTAAAAGTAGCTAATTTCAGTCCTGAAATTTCCCCTTCAAAGGTAAATTGATTAGGATTAGAAACGAAGCCTCCTAACTGTTGGCTCCATTAAACATTACGCCTAAAAAAGAGTGCCCTTCACTGATTAAAATTACCCTTTAACCGGTTAAGATTCCATTGTTTTTAATAACTCATAATTGCTTGACTTCCTCATCCGTTAAAGTAACTCCTTTGCCCATCTTATCATGATCAGGTAAACAATCTCCAAGGCCCTATTTAGCAGGACACTTATTCCATGAAAGAAGATTGAATTCTTTAGACCATCCTTTATTAGCGGAAAGACTCCCAATGGTTTCAATATTTTTGTAAGTAATAGCTGCCCTTTTAAAGTAGTCTTATTTTTAAACGAATAGCCACCCTCTGTTTCTATCCATCTTATAGTCTTCATTACCGTCATTATTATCACCAATCCTTCCAGTTTAATTTACCATAAGCCTCGATGACTAAAAACTATTATAATCAAAAGCACTTATCTCTAAGAGACAAGTGCTTGATCGTATTACGGATATTCTTTTGCTTTTAAATTTCTTTCTAAATGGGTTTCTTTCACAAGAATTATTCATCTATAGTGAGTAGTGAAACCTGAGCTAAAATTTCTTTCTAAGTACTGCTTGCCATAATCCGTCATATATAACAAAAAAATTATGCAAAGATTGGCTTTTAATGATTATTTCCATTTTAGCAGTAACATTTAGCTTTTTAGTAGAGACGTAACCATTCTTGTAATATAGATAAACTCTTAAAGAAATGAGTTGCCTTCTCCTTCCTCCGCTATTGCTTGATAGGCACTAAAAATTAAATGAATTCCGCTTGCTTAAAAGCTTTTATTTCTTGGACCATCATGGCTAAAGCAATAAGAATTACAATCAAATCAACTAGTGCTTCTGCCCACCAAACAGCCCCACTTCCAAATATTCCAGGTAAGATAAGCAAAGCTGGTACGAATAAAATAAGTTGTCTTAACAGAACAATAATCCCAGCTTTTTTACCATTGCCAATCGATTGGAAAAATGTGATTGCCATATTCATAGCTGCATAAAGTATATATACTGAGAAAAACAGTCTAAAATGCCCCACTCCACGTTGGATAATTTCTTCGCTCACATTAAATAAACCAAATATTCTTGCAGGGAAAAATTGTGCCGGTAGGTAGAACACTAAAGATAATATAGTACCTGATAGGATAAAAATCTTCATCGTTTCTTTAACTCTTGCATACTGCTTCGCTCCAAAATTAGCCCCTATAATAGGTTGAAGGGCTTGACTCATACCCCAAAGTGGAATAAATGAGAAGCCATAAAACCTCAAGGTCGCAGCCATTAGTGTTGCCCACTCATCACTTCCATATTGAAAGGCTTGTCGATATAACAAGCTTTGTTGAACCATAAATAAAATCTGCATGAGCATAGCTGAAATACCTACCCCCACCATTTCTTTAGAAAGTTCATTAGCCTTTTTGATTTTTCCTATCTTTACAACATCACTCTTATAACGGAAATAATACAAGGTAAACCCTGCTTGAACGGATTGAGCCAAGATTGTAGCTAAGGCTGCTCCTTCTATTCCATATTCTCCCATCGCAATCATGAAAATAGGGTCAAGAATTATATTGAGAATCGCTCCTAGCCCCATTATCAGCATAGCCTTTTTTACTTGGCCTTCGCCTCGCATGACCATATTAGATGATTGAACATAATTGATAAAAAATGACCCTGCGAAAATAATTCTCACGTATCGAAGACCTAGCTCTTTGATTGCTCCACTTGCTCCTAATAAATCTAAAAAATAAGGAGATAAAAAGATTCCAAATACTGTAATCAAAAGTGATAATACAATTACCCAATAAACTAAGTTCCCCATTATCTTATCGATTTTCTCCTGATCACCTTCTCCTAAGGCTCTTGATAAAATAGAAGCACTCCCTATTCCAATCAATGTCGATACGCCATTATTTACAAAAGTAATCGGCGCAGAAACAGAGCAAGCCGTCATGGCAGCTTCTCCTAAAATATTTCCAGCAAAAATTCCATCCATCAAAGGAAACAGTCCGATAACGAGCATACCGAGTACAGCTGGAACAGCCTGATGAAACATAAGTCGAACAAGATTATCCGTTAAAAGTCTTTCTTTCATTGTTTTTTCCATTTTGTTTTCTCCCTTCTTTGAAAAGTGCTACAAACATTTTTTCTATAATTTCTTTATTTTTTTTAAAATTATCTCTAGCTTCTAAAATATCTGCCCCTAAAATCATTGAATTAATAAAATCTGTCACAAAATCATAGAGTGCATCATTCAATAAAAATTCTGGAACATTCCTTTGAAGCTGACTAAATTCTTCCCTACTTTGTGCTTTTAACTGGTTAAAGATACTATTGAGCTTTTTGCTTCTCTTTTTTTCAATTAAAAATTGGACATAAATTTCCATATATAAATTATCATCCAGTATTTTTTCGACAAGTTGTTTTGCTATAAACTCTATTTCATACCCTTGCTTGAACTCACTTAAGTTGGATTTGATTACTTCATTTCTATAATGTATCCCATCAACCATTAGGTCATGAAGAATATCAATGGTGCTTTTATAATAATGATAGAAGCCTCCTTTAGACATGGTCGTTTCGTTAATAATATCTTCCATCGTAGTATTAGCGAACCCTTTACTAACAAACACTTTTCTGGCTGCTTCTTTAATTTCATTTTTTCTTTCTTCTGGCTTTAATCGCCTAGCCGAGCACATGCAACCCCCCCTTTTTTTATATACCGACGGTATCGTCGATAATAGTTTATTATTCTTACTTTAGAGAGTCAAGAGTTTTTATAAAAAAGAATGCTCTAAATTTTACCCCCCGTGCAAATCTCGTTCCATACAAAGAAGTAAGAAAATATTAAATAGTTTACGTCTAAATTTTTTAACGGCTTCTGAGACACTTATTAGTCGTGTCCCTTAGAGTGCGTCCTTTAATTCATTCATTGAAACAATATGGGTTGTTAAAATAGGTTGAAATACAGCTTCCTTCGTTTTTAATCGGTAGGATTATAACGCTTGAGTAAGTTTGAGACGTTTCACTTTTTTAAGCTCCTAATTGAATTGCGAATTAGGGGCTTTAGATAATGCAAAAACTCATTAAACCTTTCTTCTGTCAACCGTAAATGAAAATGTCCTGAAATTTTAAAAATTTGCGGGATAAAACT